>JAJCYL010000698.1 GCA_029262955.1 Cytophagales bacterium
GGATAAAAAAGATTGTAGGTGGTAAATTGGTGATCAAAGTTTGTAGGTAATGTAAACAGCCTTATTGTACGTCGTAACAAGGGATAATTACAAGATGTTATAATCTAGATAGATTGAAAGATGAAGATTGGCCTGCTTAGTGATACTCATGGTTACCTGGATGAGAAGACATTATCCTATTTCGAAGATTGTGACGAGATATGGCATGCCGGAGATATAGGAACCATAGAAGTAGTCGACCAGCTTGAGTCATTTAAGCCATTGCGAGCTGTTTATGGAAATATAGATGGTCATCAGATCAGGGTTCGATGCCCCGAGCATGCTCATTTTCAAGCCGAAGGGCTTAGGATTTGGATGACCCACATAGGAGGGACCCCGCCTCGATACAATAAAGCAATAAAAAAAGGGCTGTCAGCGGCAAGACCTGATATTCTAATTTGTGGGCATTCACATATTCTTAAGATCATGACAGACAAAGAAAATTCGGGTATGCTTTTTATCAATCCGGGTGCGGCGGGGAGGCATGGATTTCACAAAGTAAGAACCATTGTTAGGTTTGAATTGACCGCTCGTAGAATTCATAATATGCAGGTTGTTGAATTGGGGAAGAGAGGTGCTTAATGAGCAGTATAACTACTAAAATATCCATATCTTAGGGCGAAACCATAAGTAAACTATGAAGGTCATAAAATTCGCACTCTCATTTGCTATCACCTTGGCAATAACGATTGCGTTTAATATGAAAATATCAACCGTTCCTCCCTTGGGTAAATTTTTTAACCCACATGGAGGGTTTTGGGCTAACAGTGAACGTAAGGCGATAACCGCACCTCCAGTTGTTAAACTTACTGGATTGAATGATGAGGTTAGTATTCAATTTGATGAGTATTTAATCCCGCATATTTTCGCTCAAAACGATCAAGACCTTGTTTTTGCACAAGGTTATGTCACAGCTTTTCATAGGCTATGGCAAATGGAATTCCAATTGTACTCTACTGCAGGACGCATATCGGAGTTACTTGGAGACGGGGCAATAGATTATGACAGAGGTAAACGTCGTCATGGAATGACTTACGGTGCCAGAAGAACGCTGGAATATTGGAAGGAAGATGTAGAATTTTACAAACTAATAGAGGCATATACTGCTGGAGTTAATGCCTACATAGAATCACTGGATTACAGCAGTTATCCGATTGAGTATAAGCTGCTTGATTATGAGCCTGAACCATGGACCGAATTTAAATGTAGCCTGCTACTTAAAGAAATGTCGGATCAACTTTCGCGAGGAGAATCAGACCTCGAAAACACCAATGCACTTGCTTTATTTGGTAGGGAAACTTATGATTTTCTTTTCCCGGAAAAACCACCCTTGTCTGATTTCGATCCTGTTATTCCAGTTGGCACCAAACATGATTTTGAGCCTATTCAAATACCAAAGGCGGATACGCAATATCCTTTAGCAACTATCAACACTATTCTTGAAAAGCCAGATCCGAGTAATGGCAGCAATAATTTCGCCGTGGGACCATCTAAAACCGGTAATGGAGCCTTACTGGCTAATGAACCGGATCTTGGTTTGAACCTTCCTTCTATTTGGTACATCGCTCATCTGAATGCACCAGGAATAAACGTTTTTGGTTCAACGTTGCCGGGCATGCCGGGGGTAATTATTGGTCACAATGATTCCATAGCATGGGGAATGACCAATGCAAAAAGAGACCTTGTGGATTGGTTCAAAATTGAATTCCGAAATGCCAATAGAGATGAGTATAAATATGATACAAGGTGGCTGAAGTCAGAGAAAGTAATTGAAGAAATTAAAGTTAGAAATGGATCTTCAGTTTATGATACAATAATCTTTACGCACTATGGTCCTGTAGTTTATGACAAATATTTCCAGGGGAATGAGGAAAGCATTAATCTGGCGATGAGATGGACTGCACACGATCCTGCCATGGAAGTCAAATCCCTTTATTTGATTAATAAAGCTTCAAATCACCAGGAGTTCCATTCAGCCTTACAATATTTTGTAGGACCGCCTCAAAATTTCGCATTCGCCTCAGTAAATGGAGATGTGGCCATGCACATTCCGGGTAAATTTCCTATTAAATGGCATGAGCAAGGTAAATTTATTCTGGATGGGACGAAATCAAGTCATGATTGGAATCAGTTCATGCCCGAAGATCACAAGCTCTGGGTTAAAAATCCACCCAGAGGATTTGTTAGCTCTGCCAATCAACATCCCGTTGATAACACTTACCCTTACTATACTTTTGACTTTAATTTTGAGCATTACAGGGGACGAAGAATTAACGATAGATTGAACATATTGAATGTAGTTACACCTGAAGAAATGATGAGGCTCCAAAATGACAATTTCAACTATCGAGCTTTTGAGAGTTTACCGATGATGTTAGATAGCCTGGATACGGCTTCTTTCAACGACCAGGAACTTCGGGTGTACCAATTGATGCAATCATGGGATTATTTTAACAATGTGGAATCAAAGTCTGCGACATTCTATGAATTGTGGTGGACGAAATTATATAAATTACTTTGGGATGAATTGGAGGGCCAGGATGTGAGCTTACTAAAGCCACATGTCTACCATTCAATTCATGTTTTGAAGAATTACCCCAATCATGAGTTCGTTGATATTAAATCTACATCAACTACTGAGGACTCCAAGGCTTTATTTGAAAGGTCCTATATGGAGGCAATAGACTCATTAAATAATTGGATAGCTGTTTCCGGAGAGGATTACAGCTGGGCAAAGTTTAAGAATACTCGTGCTGTTCATCTAATGCGGATTTCTCAATTCAGTGTGGATCAAATTGTTATTGGAGGGAATAAAAATATTGTAAATGCCGCAAGTGGCCGTCATGGACCATCCTGGCGGATGGTAGTTCAACTGAATGACCAGGGAGTTAAAGCATGGGGCGTTTATCCGGGAAGTCAGACTGGAAATCCAGGCAACCCCAAATACGCACATATGATTGAGGACTGGGGAAAGGGAAATTATTATGAAATGTTATTTCCGGGTCAGCCTATGGAGGATTCGGATAAAGTGTTTTTTTCACAAAAACTTCAGCCGAAGCAATGAAAATCATAATTAAAATACTTCTGATGGCTGGGATTGCCTATTTCACACTATTGGCTCTGCCGTGGTGGTCATTAGTGGCTATTACATTTGCGGTGTCTGTTGTCATTCCATCTAATGATTTTGGTGCTTTTTTGAGCGGATTTATTGGCATAGGCCTGTTATGGCTTGTTTTGGCCTGGAAGATCGATATTGAGACTGATTCCATATTGTCGCAAAAAATAGCTGACTTATTTCCAGTAGGGGGTGATACCACGACGCTTGTAATTGTTGCGGGGTTTGTCGGTGGAATATCAGGCGGCTTTGGTTCGCTGTCTGGTAATTTGCTAAGAAAAATATGGATGAAGAAGAAAAGCAGCCTATATCATTGACCCCTGTTAACTGGCATTGCTAATAATTGTAACTTTATGGACACATTTGTATCGAAATAGAAACCTTTCGATTGATTTTGTGTTTAAAGGACTGAATGAAGGTATCTGTATTTAGAAAGGAGCACTTCAATGCTGCCCATCGTTTGCATAATCCAAGCTGGTCTGATGAAAAGAATAAAGCAGTATTTGGTCTGTGCAATAACCCAAACTATCACGGTCACAATTACGAATTGATAGTCCGGCTCTCTGGTGAGCCTAATCCTGATACTGGATTTGTTTATGACATGAAGAGACTTAGTGACCTTATAAGGGCTAATGTTACTTCGAAATTTGACCACAAAAACCTCAATCTTGACATTGATGAGTTTATGAATCTTAATCCAACAGCAGAGAATATTGCTGTAGTCATTTACAACATCCTACGGGAAAAAATTGAGGTCAAGTTTGACTTGAAAATCACACTCTATGAAACTGAAAGAAACTTTGTTGAATACTACGGAAACTGAAGATTTGTCTATTGATGAATTAGGGGAAGATCATATGGCTACAGCATCGGATACGCCATTAAGACCCGATGCTTTTGAGTTGGATGACAATTTGAAAATTGAACTAATTGCTAAGCATTTCAAGGAGATAATGCATGTTTTGGGTCTTGATTTAACAGATGATAGCTTAAAGGGTACACCTTATAGAGTTGCTAAAATGTATGTCAAAGAGGCGTTTAGTGGATTAAATCCCAAGAACAAACCAAAGGCAACACTTTTTGAAAACAAGTTCAATTATACAGAGATGATTGTGGAAAAGGACATCACTTTCTACTCTCATTGCGAACATCATTTTGTACCAATTTATGGTAAAGCCCATGTGGCCTATATATCGAGTGGTAAAGTGATCGGCCTTTCCAAAATTAATCGCATTGTACAGTATTTTGGAAAACGCCCGCAGGTTCAGGAGCGAATGACAAATCAGATTGCTGAAGAGCTGAAAAACGTTTTAGAGACAGACAATGTGGGGGTGGTTGTTGATGCAAACCATATGTGTGTGTCAAGTCGCGGAGTTGCAGATACAAATAGCAAGACTGGAACAGCTTATTTCAGCGGTTTATTCAGAGAAGAGAATACGAAACGTGAATTCCTGAATTATATAAATTCCAAATGACACGTTCTCAAAGATTTCTGTAATTTTTATTATCCTTTCGCATGTAGAAGATTTCGTCATTTAAGCTTCTGAAATCATACTTACCATAGAACGAAGTCCTATCCTCGTTACAATATAGTTCGAAGTGCTTGACTGATTTTAGCTCATCGTGATTGAAAATGAGATGCATGAGTTGATCACCCAAACCCTGGCCACGGTGGTCTTCTCTAACAATCACATCGAAGATGATTGCTTTGATGACTTTATCAGACAATACTCTGGTAAACGCGACGATACAATCATCTGTATCAATCAGACAGATGATGAGGGTACTATTCGCCACAATATCTCTTGTTTGATCCACAGTTCTGCCGGTAGCCCACCATTCATTTTGGTATAGTTCTGTCAGCTCCTGAATTTGAACCTCGCTCAAATGGTGAATCACCCTTAAGGAATTATTCGCCTCATTCATGAAGCAAATATGCTTATTGAACTCCTATTTTATGTAGTACGGATTTAGTAATCCTGTCACACCGGTCGAGATAAAAACCAAAAAGGTCAAGATCTGCTGTTGCATTTTGAAGATACCCTTTCAAAAGGTTCTTTGCTCTAAATAATCTAACCTTGACGTTTTCATTGGAAATGTCAAGGCATTCGGCTGTATCGATGGTGGACATGTTTTCAACGGCTCTCATCATGAAGACGAGTCTATATTTTTCGGGAAGATGATCAATTGCATTTTCAATTAAGTCAAGAAGGTTTTTTCTCATGACTTTTTGTTCCTGATCTTGCTCCTGGAGTAGCATTTCAAAGTTTTGGTCTTCATCTTGCAGAAGATCGTCAATATTTATGCTTGAATGCTTTTTGTCACGGTTCAGCCTGGCAAGAGCGGTATTGATGAGTATGCGTGTAATCCATGTTGAGAATCGAGACCGCCCTTCAAATTGGTGGAGGTTCTCAAATGCTTTGATGTAAGTTTCTTGCATGGCATCTTCAATTTCATAGTCGTCATGGAGATAGCCTCTGGCAATGTGGTAAAGGCGTTCATTGTATCGGCGAATGAGTATTTCGAAAAAATCGCGTTGACCACTTTTGATTTTAGAAAGAAGAACATCATCATTTAGTTTTTTCTCTTCAAGTGTGAAGCTGCCAATGAAAGTCCCGACTTTATTCATCCCAATTTTTATGTTTGGATATATAAAAGTGTAATTAGTTACATTAGTTTGAAAGTTTTTAATGAAAATTGTAACGTTTCTTGTGAGAAATGATCAAAGAATAAAAATTAGATATGTATACTATAATTGCTCTTTTTGCTGTGGCTGCTGTTGTTGGATTGACCATGCTTTTTAAAATCCTGAAGGGTGAAAATCCACCACGGATGTCTGCTATAATTCATGGAGCTTTGGCCGCAATTGCTCTGGTTTTACTGATTCTTGAATTTATTGATGGAGGAACAGAACTGGGTGCTGCTTTGATTGTTTTAGTAATTGCGGCTCTGGGAGGTTTCTTCCTCTTTTTCAAAGACTTAGGAGGTAAACAAATTCCGAAGAGTGTGGCTTTAATACACGCATCGGCTGCAGTGATAGGTGTTTTACTTTTGATATTCGCGGTTCTTTAGATCAGCGAGTGATTAAAGACCTAATAAGAGGTCGGGTTTTGGGGCACCCGGTCCATGTAATACTCATACATTTTCCTACGGCCTTATATCCCTTTAGCCTGGTATTAGACATCCTGAGTCTATTCGAGGTAGGAAACACCTATATCCAAACGTCTCAGTTAGCTCTATTAGGAGGACTGAGCTTCTCCATCTTAGCAATGATATTTGGAGTGATCGACTTACTGAGGATTAATACAAAAGAAATTGCCTTTGACATTACGGTTAAACATTCCGTAATGAATTTCATCTGGTTCACACTATTCTTAATTTTGTTTCTTGTAAGATGGAAAGGGCATGACCTCGGCGTAATCCATTTGTCCTTAAGTTGCCTTGGTAATATTGGGTTGTTTTTTTCAAATTATTTGGGTGGAGAATTGGTATTTAAACACCAAATTGGTCGAGAAGAAAGATGATTTGTTCGGATGAATACCTGCTATATGAGCCATAATGAGGGAAATTGCGAAGAAGGCATTAATGTTAGTCTCAGTAATAGTAAACGTTGTCGACAGAATACCTGTGTTTATCGAAAATAAGTTTTTTGCACGTCAATTTTGACCATATTTGACGTATATAAAGCAAACAAAAAATGATCTTTAAACATAAAATCAAAATCGACATGAAATATTTAGCAATCGTACTTTCCATGGCTGCCTCTCTTACAGCTCTGGATTCTGCGGCTCAAGATTACTTATTTAGAGTCTTAGCCAACAAGGGAACCAACCAAGTTAAGAAGGCAGGCGCTCCAGCTGCACAACTGAAGACCGGATCTAAGCTTTATAGTGGTGATCAAATTATTGCTGCTCCGGGTGCTTATATTGGATTGGTACACAAGTCGGGTAAAACTATGGAATTGAGAACTGCCGGAACTCATAATGTAAATGACCTGGTAGGTAAAGTTAGCCAAGGTACTGCTGGTGTAACTGGTCGATATATGAATTTTGTAATGAACAAAATGAATGAGACTGATGGCGATGTCAATCGTAACTACAGAAGGAATTTGAATGCAACTGGAGCGGTTGAACGTGCTACAGGTTATACATTATCCATGTTATTAAAGGATACTCAGAGCCCTAATAAAGTATACGGAGATCAAGCCACTATTAGATGGGCTGGAGGTCAGGAAGAAGACTCTTATGTAGTAACAGTTAAAAATGCATTCAGTGAAGTGCTCTTCGAAAGCGAGACTGATGATACTAAAATTGATTTGGACTTCACTTCTGAGAAATTAAAAGCTGAAAGATTCCTAATCGTAAATGTAGCTTCAAAAACTGACCAGAGTGTTAAGTCAAGGGATTACGGTATACAGAGATTAAGCCCAGCGGAATCAAAAGAATTGACAGCAAACCTTGAAGAGTTGAACAAAGAGTTAACGGAAGGTTCTTCAATGAATGATCTGATCTACGCTTCATTTTATGAGGAAAACGAATTGTACCTTGATGCAGTGACCAGTTTTGAAAGTGCAATTGCAGCAAATCCTGAGATAGATGATTTCCAAAATATCTACGATCAGTTTGTTGCTGAGAATGGCTTAGGAAACTAAGACTCTCTGATAATTCGAGATAAACTATATTTGTTTGTTTATCAGAATTAGCATCAAACAAATAATATCAATATCAATAATTATTTTGAGCCTCTGTGGATACTCCGCAGAGGCTCAAACTGGTTATAGTGGCAGGTCCACCAATTCCATAGAAAGAGATATTCAAGACTACCATCAGAATGGGGGTAGTACTGTGGGATATCTCGACTTGCTTTATCAATTGGGACTGGCCTATACACACGAAGGCCATAACCTTCAGTCCAGAGATACCCTGGCCAAAGCGCTCAAGGTTAAGGTTGATTTATCCGGCAGAAAGGACTCTACATACAGCAACATCCTCACCAGTTACGCCGAGTCGTTGATTCATGTGGGTTCATTTGATGTAGCCAAAAGAGCACTCATGGAGGCATTGCAACTGAATAGGAATATTCATGGAGAAATGTCTCATCAGGTAGTTCATTCGCTGAACAATCTGGCAAACTTATTTGAGCAGGTAGGGTTGAATTTGCAGTCCTTGGACCTTTTTCAGACTGCTTTATCAATCGCCAGACAAAAATATGGCCCCGATCACCTCACTACTGCGGAATGTCTTTCAAACGTTGGAGGCTCTTATTTTAAAAACGGAGACCTTGAACTGGCTTTAAGGTATGTTAACAATGCTAAAAGTGTCTATTTAAAATATGATGATCACACAGAGAATATATCCTACATAGAAACTCTTGAGCGAGAGGGGATGATTTACGAATTAATGGGTCAGTTAGATAAGGCTGAAAAGATACTTTTAAGAACTTATGATCTCAAAAGACGGCACCCAGGTGTGGGAGCGAATCTAGTACTGGAGACATTAAATGATTTGGGTATTCTTTACAGAGACTTGGGAAACCATGTGAAGTCTGCTGAATATTTTCAATTGGCCCGGAAGAAAGCCTCAACTGAGTTAGGTGATGATCATTATTATTATGCAACGTTGACTAATAACCTGGCAGGCCTGATGCATTTGGACCGCAAGTATGATGAGGCACTGAAATATTACGAAGAAGCTTCTCAGGTGTTTTTAGAATATTTCGGAGAGTACAACACACATTATGCTACCTCACTTAATAATATTGCCGGTGTACATCGCGTGCTAAAAAACTATGATAAGTCGAAGGAACTCTATCTAAAGGTTGTCGAGATTGATAAGACAATACTAGGTGAGGAGCACCCGGATTATGCAAAAGTTATTAATAACCTCGGAATACTGTACTCTTCCATGGGTAAGCCAAAATTGGCAGAATCACTGTATTTGAAAGCACTTGAACTTCGTGGTAAATATTTAGGTGTAAACCATCCCTCATATGCAAGTTCATTAGAGAACCTGGGATTATTCTATTTTAACCAGGAACAATTTCTCAAGTCTGAGGAGTATTTCAGACAAGCATTAAATTTAAGAGAGAAGCAAATTGGATCAATATTTCCCGCCTTAACCGAGAAGGAACGAATCCAATTTTATCAAAACTCAAGGGAGGATATTGAACGATATTTTAGCCTGGCATTGAAGCTACACCATGAAAAGTCTCTGGGGTCATACATTTATGATATTCAATTATCTACGAAGGCAATTATTTATTACGCCTCCAACAAAATGAGAAATGCGATTGCCGCAAGTGGTGATCGAAGGTTAATCGCGGAGTATAATCAATGGCGGACGATGAACAGCCGGTTAGTTCGTTATTATCAATTAGGACAAAAGGCTCTGTCCGATCTGAATATTAACATTAAGGATTTCGAAAGTAAAATTGACAGCCTTGAGAAGGATTTGGCATTGCGGTCCAGTGTTTTCAATGAAGGCGTTAACCAATACAAAACAATACGTTGGCAGGATGTCAAATCAGTATTGAAACCGGGAGAAGCCGCTATCGAAATTATTAGAATGAGAGAATTTGACAAAGGGGGTGGAGAGGACGAAGAATCAGCGAGTTACGGGTTTTCTACAAAAGTTAATTATATAGCAATGATTCTTAGATATGACAGCAAAGAACCAAAACTCGTTCTATTGAATGATGGCAATGCCATGGAGAAAGAATATTTCAATCTCTATCGGAATTCCATACAGTATAACTTAAAGTCAGATCACAGTTATAAATACTATTGGCAGCAGATAGACCAGGAGTTATCCGGAATTAAGAGTGTTTTTATCTCTCCAGATGGTATATACAATAAAATTAACCCCAATATTATTTACGACCCGAATACCAGCAAATTCGTAATTGATGAAATGGATATCCATTATGTCACTAATACAAAAGATATAGTGCAGAAAAGACAGGGCTTTCATGCCAGCAGTACCAAGGCACGTACTGCTGAGTTATTTGGGAATGCCGACTTTAGTACAGTGAGCCTGAAAAATGTGGATGCGCTTCTTAATATGCCTGCATTGCCAGGCACGGAAAGAGAAGTCAATGCACTGCAGGTGTTGTTAGAGGGTAAAGGTTGGAGTGCCGGAGTACATAAAGAACTTCAAGCTTCTGAGCAGGCAATTAAAAAACTAAACAGCCCCAGGGTATTGCATATAGCATCTCATGGTTTCTTTCTCACTGATAAATCTATCATTGGCGATAGTAACCCCTTGCTTAAATCAGGAATTATACTCTCAAATAATGATGTACCCGGAACATTACACCAAGACACCGATGATGGTGTTTTAACGGCCTATGAGGCTATGAACCTCAACTTGGAAAATACTGAGCTGGTTGTGTTGTCAGCTTGTGAAACAGGTCTTGGGGAAGTTGAAAATGGAGAAGGAATATTTGGATTACAAAGATCATTTCTTGTTGCCGGTACGGAAGCGCTCATCCTGAGTTTGTTCAAAGTAGATGATGACGCCACTAGTAAATTGATGGCTATGTTCTATGAGTATTATCTCGATTCTGGCGATATATTCACGGCTTTTAAAAAGGCTCAACTTGAGCTCCGGGAGTCATATGATTCTCCACTAACCTGGGGTTCATTTATTGTAGTTGGTGCCTAATCAAATTATTACTTCCTCACATATATCTGAATAACTTGCCCGGAGGTTAAGGTGGGGCTGTTGAGATTATTCACTTCCATGATTAGTTCTTCGGGCAATCTAAGTTTGTCCGCTATGCTAATCACTGACTCTCCATTCTGTACTCTGTATTCCAGGTAATTGAAATCGGAGACGTTAATCAGAAGATCTAGACTAGGATCGGAGAGGGGCCTCCAAACTCGAATGATGCTATTTCTTGCAATAACATTTGACTTGAGGTTGTTCTCTTCAAGGATAACTTCTTCAGGAACTTTCAGTTCTTTAGAAAGGTTTTCAACATTGGTATCTCTTCGCACCAGGAAGGAATAATAGTTGTTCGAGGCTATTCTCTTGTCAGACTCAACATACAATTCCACTTTATTTTTGAAAAGTCCTTCAAATGAATTGTCTGATTGACTAGGTAACTCTCGCTTGTATTTGATGGAGGTATTCGGCACGCCATTGGCATTGAGACTACTAATCAGTTCTTGATTGATTTCCATGGCAGGACCATATTCCTCATCAATGATTTTAATGTAAATGGCACTATTAGGATTTGCAGTTATCAGATTACTAATCTCTTTCAATGAATTCTGTACACTGGAAGTAACTTCGCCATCGCTGAGAAAGAATTCATCATACTTATTCGAAAGAATTTTTGCGTCATTGCCCGAGGCCGATAGCTCTTTAATAAAATATTTGTCCTTGGCTCTTGAATTCAGCTGAGCATCACTCGACTGAATTGTATAATTACTCTTTGCACTTACATTCTTGAAACTAAAATTGCCCTTATTGTCTGTTAGCGTGCTTACGACCACATTGCCATTTTTGTCAACCAGATTTACCGGAAACTGAGCAAGCGCTTTGCCTCCTTCAATTGCAAACAGGGTGCCGTTGATAATCAAATTATTGAATTCCTGATTGTCGAATGACTTTACTTCACCGATGATATTCTGGCTTTCAAGGATGGTCTTATCCAAATCCAACCTACTTCCAAAGACATTATGGGTTTGCGATCTGATATTATGGAGTAAATGAAATAGTTCTTTTTCTCTTGGATTGAGCGTACTTAATATTCTTTGATCTTCTCCTCTTACCCCATAGATATTATGCTCATCTGTAAAGTTGAATATGTCACCAACAATTAGCCTGTTGATATCGTCTTTCTTCTTATTCGAGATGTTGTCATAATAGTTCAAATCTTGTTGGACAATGTTAACCTTAATGTCATTAATGTGGTCTCCGTCAAGAAAACGGGCCAATCTTTTGATGGAGTTACGCTCATCCACCGGTAGTTTCTTCAAGTACTCCTTATCTTCTTTTAAGTTATGCTGACCCTTTACGGCAAACTCATTCACTATTCTGAGCGCCACCACTTTATCTATCATATCTCGCTTGTCACTATCAAGATTGTAATAATAGTTGTAGTCATCTTCTGTTATACTAACCTTGCGTCTGTTCTCAAGATTAATTTTCGTAGGGATAGAAGAGTTAGAGTTGACTGGACCGCTATCTCTTGCATTGACTGACAAATTAGACGGTCCAGTTGTGGCTGTTGGAACGCCATCTCTTTCAACAAGATATTCAAGCTGTTGACCCTCATTTGCAATTATGGTACTGATTGAACTCGCTAATAATTTGGAGAACATATCTTTTTCCAGGCCGTCAAGTCGATTGATTGAATTGCGTGTATCAGATCGGTCAGTTGACTTAGGTTGCTTAAGGTCAGCATGTGCGGCTATTTTGGAAAGCCCGTTTTGTAACACCGCGTCGTCATTGGATTGTAATGAGCTGTAAATATCAGGATCCATTTTGTATGCTCGAACCAACCTCTGACTTAAGATGTCATCAAATAATTCCTTTTGCTGAGGAGTAAGTTGCTCATAAACCTGACGATTGGATGATTTTAGTGAAGTGCCGAGCTCATTTACTTTTTCACTTACTAATGCATTGAATGATTTGTTTGCCAGGGAAGATGAGGGCGTGAAGGAAGCTTGGTTTGTTGCCTGATTGCCGATTCGAGATGCTTCACTGGTATTGCCCGTATTTGATGCAACACTTGGACTGGATGCTGAATTTACATTGGCAGTAATTGGCGGTGTATCAGAGGCAGCCAGCGCCTTAAATTCGGAGGAATGATTTTTAATTACAGATTTAGAAATATTGGCCATCACTTCCGAAAAATCAGATCTGAAAGCAGGTGGTCTATTGGTTAGGGATGGTGGAGGATTTAAGGAACTGCTCGCTGAAAGGGTGTTGACAGAGAAATCCGAGGCTAGCTTAGCATTCACCACTTCGGCATATTGTGGATCATTGGATTCAATCAGATCAAAAATTCTACTATCCTCAGCTACATAGGAACTAAGTGTTTTAGAAATTGCCTCATCCATGAATTGTTTCTCAGCAAGAGTGAGGTCATTGAATACATTCTTTTGTCGGCCAGATAATTCAGCGGTGTAGTCTGCACGAGAGGTCTCTACAATTTGTGCCACAGGCCGATCACCAGCGGTGATAGCTTGTCTGCTTACTGCATTGCCTGAAGGATTTAGGTTAACGCCTGCTTCTGGGCTTGGCGTCTGTAGATTTGAAGTTCCGTTACTGGAGGCAGTATTGTTAACTGCTGAAGGTGAGTTAGCAGCTATTGCGGCATTCGGTCCGGTTTGATTTATTGGCGAACCAGTTGGACTGCTCGGGATTGTAGCATTTTGTATTGCCGGGTTATTGCTCATTTGGGCAATGAATTCTGAGCTATTGGCATTCATGCCAGTTAATGCTACCAACCGGTCTTTATTATTGACTACCAAAAATTTCCCGGCGGAAACTAGTGCTCCGGCCATTAATGCCTTTCGTTCGGGACTCATGGCACTTGCAATCGAATGGAGTCTGCCGTTTCCGGTGGCTATCCGATCTATGTCGAAGTCATTGTTGAGTCGGGCTTCCAATCGAGATAAACTCTGAGGGTTATTTGCATAATCAGGTGTGAGCATTTCTGGACTTGACTCCACATAATGAGTTAGCTGCTGAACTAGTAACTCGTCAAATAACTCACTTTCATCTGGCGATAAACCGCTATAAAGAGGTTGTTGTTCGGATGTAAGGGATCCAGGAATATTTGGTTTGTTTTCGGCAATAAGTTGTTCAACTTCTTTCTCTCTTTCAACTGATAAGGCAGCGTCTTTGATTTTGGAAGAGGTGTTCATCATGACCAAATGAGAGGCATTGGAGAGTAGACGTACGAAGCGATCCTGGTCTTCCAGGGCTAATGTCTTAAGTGGTGAATCATCTGAAATTTCATGATCATTAAGAATGGAATTAATGTCTACATTACCTGATAACTGCAGCTCCGTCATTCTTTTTAGATCTCTTTCATCCAATACATCAAGTGTGTACTTGTCTGATTTGACGAAATTTTGAATTCTCTTTGCTAATACCTTATCAAATGATCCTCTTTGGGCAGGGGATAGGCCATTGTAAAGATCGAGATCCTGAGCGCTAAGATGGTTTTCCAGGTTATCAACAGTGGATTCAATGAATGCAGTAGCGATATGATCCAATGATGATTTTTCATCAGAAGTCATATTCTGATAGAATATTTGCTCTCCATCACCCATTTCATATTCGGGTGTGGAACTGATAGCTGCCACGTGATTGACTATGGACATTTCTGCGAGTGCCCGATCAGTGTCGCTCAGCCCATTGAGGAAATTCAGGTCTTCCGCAGGCAAGTTTAAATTGTTCAAATCTGTTTTGCTCTCCAAATAAGTAGTGGATATGTCGTCAACTATGTGCTGCTCTTCTGGGTCGAGAGATGAATAGAATGGGTCATTGAAATCAAGGTCTTCATATTCGTCTAGTTTTAGGGCAATATATCGGTCAACCTTTTCTTTTGAGTTAGAATTCAGTGTTTCGTAGAAGTCAATGTCATCCTCGGCAATGTCCACTGATGGGGCCAATTCATAATCTTCCATGTACAGGGTAACCATTTTATCTACATGGTATTTAAAGTCAGAATTTAACTGCTGATAGAAAAATTCGTCCTCATGCCTGACTGCAATAATGTCGGTACTATTTATTGACTTTAGCCTGGTATTTACGATCCTTTCAATTCTTGCTCTATCTGCTTCGCTCAGCTTATTAAAAAAGGCCAATTGCTCGGAGGTCAATGCCAAATCAATCCCATGTAATCGAGAGGCTACATGGTGAGATATTATATCTTCAATTTTACCGACTTCAGGGTCGTCGAAATCAAAATCCGTAGAGAACAGTGAGTTTCTGCCTGCCACCTCCTTAAAATTTATAATCTCTGCTATGATCTCTTCATCAGATTCTATTTGAAAGCTATAGATATCAAACCCTCCAAAACCATCTTCCCTGTTGGACGCCAGGTAGCCAACATGATCTCCCAGGATGAAGAAAGCGTCATCTCTACTAGAATTATATGGGAGGCCCATATTGTATAATTCAGTTGTAGGATCGAATATTTTCTCGGCCAAGAATATATCCAGGCCCCCATGGCCCTTATGTCCAGCTGAGGAGAAAAAGAGTGCATTTTCCTTTGAATCATAAAATGGCGAAGTCTCATTAAAAGCGGTGTTGATATGCTCCCCCAGATTCTTCGCCGGACCCCAGGAGTTTTGTCCGGCATCAATACTGTAGTAGATATCCAAGTCACCATATCCTCCAGTCCGATCTGACGTAAAAAATAAAGTGTCATTATTGGTGGTTAGCGATGGGTGTCTGGAATTGCTTCTATTGGCATTAACATTAGTGTTTAAAGGTCCAAAATCTGTCCATTTGCCATCAACTAACTTAGCCACATAAATTTTACACTCTTCACTGCAATGTGAGTAATAAAAACTTGTATTGTCGCTGTTGAATACGCCGTTAGCGTCATGCAGATTGGTATTTACAACTTTCTCAAATCGGTCGGAGATAGAGGAGTTCGCCCATCCATTCTCTCTTTTTTCAAATCGAAACAGATCAGAGAGGTGCTCCCCAAACTTATTGTCAAAATTGCCACCCTTAGAATCTGATCTGGTGGAGCTGATAACAATAATTGAGTCATTTAGGTAGGTGTCAGGAGCGAAATCGTTGGAAACCGAATTAACCGGTTCACTTAAAATTGTAAATTGATTGTCCTGTGAAGGTTTCGATAATTCCTTCAATGCCAGTAAACAACCTTCTCTTTCAATTCGGGCCTGCTCAGTAAATTTGGTTGCATTTTCAGCCTTCAATCTTGCGGCGTACTTACCGGCTTCCACATTTTCAATGAAGGTCTGAAAATTGTTTAGGGCTTCTTCATACTTACCATTGAATTTCTGACTTACGGCGTAGTAATACCTGGCTGCCGGATATCGCTCTTCTGCCCTCAGTGCTAATTCATAAGAGTATTCAGCACTGTGGTAGTTGGTAATTTGCCGATAACATTCCGCAATTCTATAAATCGCAAGGATGTTATTTGGCGCTCGCTCAATTGCCTTTAGGTAGAACCCTGCAGCTTTATACCAACTTTGGTTGTCATAGTGAGTATTTGCGACTTTTATGATGGCGTCGGCATCTTGACCGCGTACAGATGGAATTCCTGTCAACACCGTTAATATCACAAAAACCCAAAACCACCTAAATCTCATCGTCGGTTACTTATGACCTTGATTGTATCCCTAGGCCTGTAAGCACAACTTCTATTGCAATGTCCTAGGCTCAGATCGAACTTAGTCATATATCATTGGTTGCTGGCCTAAAGTTAAGCAATGACCACGAAGTTGACATACATTCTGAGGAAGAGATTTTTGCCTAATTTTTGTTAAAAATTAGTGGTTAGTCCTCCGATCTGGCGATTTCATACCAGGTTTGTTGCGCCTCAGACCATACTAACTTGAGTGTTTCGCCGGCTTTGAATTGATTAGGACCGATTAGTTTGAGTTGGTCTTTGATGCCTTCTAAATCAATACTTTTATCACTTTCCATAATTTGAATAGTAACTACCTGGCCGGTTCTGGTACCAGACGAGAGGTTAAGGCTGCTGGAATTCAATGTTTTTGCCATCAGGTTTTCCAATAAACCTTTTTCTTCGGCTGACATCTGATTATATATTTCTAATTGAGATGGATCCATTGTATTGAGAATGGCATTGGGAGCTGAAGTGGCCGAACTACTGGTCTTTGGTACCATACTTCTCAATTGATCTCCATTTTTATTTAAGACAACTTTCGTCATTCTGGCAAGTAGATTGGATAAATAACTTTTTTCTTCCTCAGATTTACTACTTAGACTTATTTCAATGGGGGCGTGATCCTTTTCTAATTGAGTTGGAGCAAATTCCACATCTATTTTTTCATCCAATTGAGCTTTAGAAGAGGCGTCTGTAGTGTTGTTATAAGCCAGAATCGGATCTGAATTAGTCACATAACTTTGAATTTTTTCACTTATGGTATTGTCAATAAGATCTTTGTCTGTCTGACCTAGTCTCATATAGTCCTGTAGTTGTGATGCGGTTAAGTTTTTGATCAAATCAGGCTTGGTAGAAACAACCAGTTTCTGAATTTCAGGACTGGCCTTTATTTCGGCTTTTCTTTCCGCGACACGGGTGCTTGTTTGAGACGTATTTTGTTGGATTGTCGGGGCTTGAATAGCCATCGCTTGAAGCTCTTTGCCATTTATTTCGAAGATCAGTTTTGCATTTTTGATGAGAAACTCATTTAGAGCAGCTTTCTGATCTTCAGACCGATTTTGAATAGTAGCAAATGATCTTCGGAGCTTGGGGTCTCGCCTAAAATTTGTCAGGTTCAATTTTTGCGTTAGAGACGATTCGAGATTAGCATCAGAGTTGTCATTTGCCAAAGACAGAATGGGGTCATTTGCCAAAACATATTTTTGCAATTCCGAATTTAAAGCTTGATCTATAAATCTCTTTTCTGCAGGTGTCATCGATGAATAAATGGCTAACTGGTCTTCAGGAAGCTTTTGACCGAATTGACGTTTAATTGATGAAATAATACTTGAAATTCGAGATGCTTTTTCCGGAGGTAATGAATTAGGTGAAGAAGGAAGTAATGAGCTACTGCTGGATTCTGAACCAGTATTGGTGCCTGTGCCTGCATTAGAGTCCAGGTTTAAACCGCTCAGGGACGAGGTGAAATCACTCATAATGGCGGGAGGGGCCTTTAGTGTTGCCAGGGTAGCGGGGTTGAGTTGATTTTGCAAGGCGACGGACCTTAATACATCTGGTTGCTGATCGCCTAAATGTTGAGAAAAAGCCACAATATTGTCGGCTAATGTTTGCCTCTCCGAACCGTCTAATGACTTAATGATCTGCTGCTGGAGTGAGTTTAAAGATGAACTGTCGGAAGTTAATTCCCGAACAATTTCAGCCTGAAAGGCCTTTAAATTCCCTTCGTCTCTCAAATTGAATTGCTCGGTTGTATCCGAATAGAAAGGCAGTAATTTCCGTACCAGTACGTCCTGAAACAGCGCTTGATTTTTTGAAGTAAGGGCGGAGTAGTATTGAACACTAGGTAATTCTTGGGAATTGACCGTTGTCTCTTCAATTATTCTCTTTATTTCCAACTTCTTTTCCAAATCCAGGGCTGTTGATTTAACTCTGGTAGAAGATTTGGTCATTACCAGGGTTGCTGCACTTGCTAAAAGGCGCGAAAACCTTTTCTGGTCTTCTTTGGCCATAATTTTGAGAATTGAATTCTCCTGAATGCTGGAATCAGCTAAAAAATCTTCCAGAGTTCCTTGTTCGGCAAGTTGTAGGGCGATCACTTCACTAAGTTCTGTAGGGTTTAAAGCGTCCAGGGCATAATTGTCGGCCTTAACGAAGTTTTGAATACGTTTTGCCAGCAGTTTGTCAAAAGCTTCTTTCTCATTTGGTTTGAGACTTTTGAAATAATCGAGATCTTCAGGATTGAAAAACTGTTCTATATTGTGGACTCCCCCTTCAAGGTAGGCTTGAGCCATATTATTGAGGGAATTTTTACCCGTCCCACTTAAATTCTCAAAAAAGTCTTTGTCAGTATCTTTCAGCTTATAATTCGCTTGGGAGCTCACAACTGCCACCTGGTTAGAAATAGCAAGTTCTGTTCTCGCTCTGTCGTCCTCATCAAGAGCTGATAAGAAGCTGGCGTCCGCATTGGATAAGTTCAGAGAGGATAAGTTCGTTTTTGATTTAAGAAAGGTCTCGGAAATATTGTCAATTGAATTTTGATCACCTGTTGGGAGAGAGGAGTAGTATTCATCATTCAAATCGAGATCTTCGTACTCATTTAGCTTAAGTGCTATGTAGCGATCTATACTGCCTTTGCTATTCGAATTGAGATTTTCATAGAATGCTTTGTCTTCTTCAGGAATGACGGAGATGTTGGCCATTTCGAAGTCTTCCAGGTAATAGTTAACCATCCTGTCCACGTGGTGCTTGAAATCTCCCGCTACCTGCTGATAAAAGAATTCATCTTCATGCCTCACTGTTTGCAAGTTGGCTAACTGGGTAGACATCATTCTGGAGCTCACTATCCTTTCAATTCTAATTCGGTCAGCCTCTGACAATTGATCATAAAACTCTTGCTCCTTTACTGAAAATGGAAGATTGGTATTATGAAGACGAGAGGCCAATAGATTAGAAACAACCGCTTCGACCATTTCAATATCTGGATTATCAAAAGTGTAGTCGGTAACGAAGATGGAATTCCGACTGGCTTCTTTTTTAGAGGCAATAATCTCAGTAATTATTTCAGAATCCGAATCAATCTGGAACGAGTAAATGTCGAAATTTCCGATGCCACCTTGCCGGTTGGAGGACAGATAGCCGCCAATTTCTCCCAAAATGAAGAAGGCGTCATCACTACTTGAATTAAAGGGCAGTCCCATATTAAATACTGGGCTTGATGCGTCAAATATGTTTTCTGCCATATATATATCGAGCCCTCCATGACCGATATGTCCATCAGAAGAAAAGAATAAGGTATTACCCTTAAAATCATAAAAAGGAGAGACCTCTCGAAATGCTGTGTTGATGTAATCGCCAAGGTTTTGGGCTGGTTTCCAGGATTCTCCTCCCACTGATACACTCATCCAAATATCAAATCCACCCAGACCGCCGGGTCTGTCAGAAGTAAAAAATAGTGTATCGCCAGCAGAGGTCAATGCAGGATGCATGGAGTCACTGTCCTTCTTATTGATGTTGGTGTTTAGTGGTTTTGGCTCCTGCCATTCTTTGCCGGAATAATTGGACACATAAATTTTGCAACCTTCATCTTCTGCACAATGTGTGAAATAGAGCTTGCTGAAATCACGATTAAAGACACCCGATCCATCATGATACTTGGTGTTGATTTCGCGATCAAATTTATCCGCTCTCTCAATTGCTGACCAATTACCATCTTTATATTCAAACCGGAATAGGTCTGTCAGGCTCTCACCAAATTTATTATCCAGATGTGTACCCTTTGACTCTAAACGGGCGGAGGTAATGACAATGGAAGAGTCATTATGATAAGTATAGGCCGCATAGTCATTAAAGATGGTGTTAACGGGTTCTCCCAAAATGTGAAAGTTATGATTCAGCCGATTTTGCTCAAGCTCTTCTAATGCCATGAGGCAACCTTCCAGATCAATCCTGGCCTGCTCTGAAAATGTAATTAGTGCAGCTCCCCGAAGTCTGGTGTATTGCTTACGCTCGACATTTTTGATAAACAGCTCAAAGTTTCCCAAAGCCTCTCGGTACTTACCGTTGAATTTTTGGGTTACAGCGTAGTAATAGCGAGCGAGGGGAAAGCGATTCTCAGATCTTCGAAGGACCTCTTCATAGAAGTTTTCGGCAGTTTGATAATTGGTGATTAGTCGATAACTCTCAGCCAATTTGTACTTGGCGCTGATATTATTCGGCTCTCTTTCCAGGGCTTTTAGGTAGAAATTAGAAGCTCTAAAGTAATCCTCATTATCGAAGTGTGCATCACCTGCTTTTATGATGGGATCTGCTTCCTGGGCATAAGAGAAAGTTGTGCTTAGAGCTAAGCATAGAATAAGAAGGCTACTCTTCTTTCGGAAGCATGGGGACAAGTAATTTCGCATAGTTGGTTCCGGTACTTCTTCTATTTCTTTAACTCCTGTTGTATCTTCTTAGTTTATGTTGTCTGATTTAAAACAATGGATTTGAAAATCTGCCAGATCCCTGACGAGACTTCAAAGTATAATTTAAGGATAATTCAAAAGCCGGTTGTAATGTTTCCAGTCTCCCTTTGGCTCCAAGGAAAAATTTATTGAGATCATAACTGAATCCCAGTCGATATTTCTGTTTGCTCATTCCAACTAAGAATACGAATGAATCTCTAAGACGGTACCAAATTCCTCCAACCAATCTTATGTTGTCCTCAAAGCTTTGAATTTGGTCACTCTTAAAATCTATTGAAATATATCCGCCTATATTAGTTTGGATGCTACCTCTTTGGTAGTTGATTAATAAGTTGGGAGAAATGTGATATCTGCCACTAAGAACATACTCAAAACCACCATGATATCTTAGTCGGAGTGGTTCTTTTGAGGTTTGGTCAGTAGTAAAGGATACGTTAGGTTGATTAATATTTGAAGCTGCAAAACCAGAGAAGAAACTTAGACTATACACCAGATAATCTTTTTGTGGATTGTATTGATACATTACGCCGGCATTGATAACCGGTACAGTCTTATTATCTTCAAATAATGAGCTCGATCCGGCTATACTCGCGTCAAACCCTTCTTCCAGGAATGGGGTGAATTGTGCTCCCCATGTTAGTTGTGAAAAATCAAGAGATCTTCTAACAATTCCACCCTGGACGCCAATCACCAATGATTGAGGGCCAAAAGCATCAAAATTAATGGGTTTTGAAATAGCCAGCATACCACCCATTTTCTTTAATGAGCGTCCTGGTCCTGTGGTCTGATTGAAAAGAGTGATTCCAACCCCCGCCAGCTTATTCTCCGTTCCTGAGCCTAAATAAATTGGTGTTTCTATGGAGACTTGTTGCATCTCGTTAGTTACATCGCTACCAGACAGCGGTTGAACCCGGGCGACAATGGATATATTCAGGTTATTAGATGCGCCAGCAAACGCTGGATTTAGAAATAGTGACGAGGCATAGTATTGAGAGAACTCTGCCTCCTGGGCGAAAGATGTATTTCCACATAACAAAATTGTTATGGCAAAAGCAATAGCTATGTTATAGAATTTTCTCATCTGATTAGCAGG
>JAJCYL010000699.1 GCA_029262955.1 Cytophagales bacterium
TGGCCGGACCAGCCACCAAAAGTCGAGGCCCGGGTATTACTCCTTTGTCAATTGCATTCTTTACACCAACGTCTATGTACCCTGCTCCTTCAGAACCAAGGTCTCGCATTGTAGTGATACCAGCCATCAACGAAGCTTTTGCGTGGTTCGCACCACGAATTGCCCTTTCAGCATATGACTCAACCAGAACTTGATCGTTCCAGGATGTTTCATTGTAAGGATGAAGTAAAATGTGAGAATGACCTTCAATCAAACCTGGTAATAATGTCATTCCAGGTAAATTAATTTCTTCGAATGACTCTCCTCCTTTCAACCCTGACTCCTGACCGGCATAGGTTATTTTGTTACCGTTTACCAGGACCACCCAATCTCTCAATTGAAACCCATCAAACACTTTGTCCGGCTTTAATAAAATTTGTCCCGATAAATTGAATGTGACAAATATTAAGAGTAAGTAGAGAAGTGATTTTTTCATGAGCAAACAATTAATAAGCGTGATATTGAAGCATCCAAAGATTGAATATAGTATTCTATATCCTCTTAGTCGTATTATTAACTCTCAACGGTGTGTCAAATCAATCTACTATGCATGATAATTATTATCTGCTAATAGTTAAATTGGATTCCTTTTTCAATTAAATCGAGATGAAACTGCCAATAATCTGCTTGCTCCTCTTTCTAAGCGCTTTTTCGATATCCATCAATGGTCAAGACATAATCCGAGTTGGTGTCATTGAATATAAATCCACTGAAAAAGTTGAACAAACTTTTACACCATTAATTGATCATCTAGCTGATCAGATAGGCACAAAAGCTGAATTAATAATTGTTGATGAAAATGATCTGGGGTTTAGACTTAATCGTGGAGATTTCGATGTCGGAATATTCACCGTGTTTCCTTATTTAAAAGCAAAAATAGATTTCCCTGATCTTTCAGTTTTTGGTACCCATTTGGTTGAAGGAAAGGAGTACTACAGCGGGTATATTCTAACTAATCCTGAGATCGAAAATTTCTCAAACCTAAAAGAGCGGAATTTTCTTTTTGTTAAAGAAACTTCTACATCTGGATTTAAGATACCCAATGGCATATTGACCGAAAATAATATAGATATTGAAGCTGGTTACCTGAACTATAATTTTTCTGGTGATCATACCTCTTCACTTTGGGCACTTGACTCTGGTCTAGTTGATGCCATAGCCGTAGATGATCGACGTTACAAAGCCTTCAAAGGACCCAATAAATCCAAATTCAATATTCTTTCGGAATTTGTTGTGCCCTACCACGCTTATGTTTTTTCTCCTAACCTATCGACTGAAAGAAGGGAAGAAATAAAAAGCGTATTATTCAACGCCCACAAGGACCCTGCAGTAAGGAGTTTGTTTGACAATCCGCTTGATATTACTCAAATTATTCCCAAAGAAGATGACTACTACAATGAGTTAAGGAGATATATGAGGATTGTTAGGGCAAAACCAACAGTAGTGGTAGGTCTTAACCCAACAGAAAATGCGCTGGAAGTACTCGGTAACCGAGACCTGATTATGCTATTGGAGGGTAGAATACAACAGGAATTACAAAATAGTAATCGATTTGGAAATGTATTAACTGAAGATGGTGAAGCCTCTTATCGTTGTATTGTAGATCTTTTCTCGACAGAAGAGGGAATATTTAATTATCAGGTAAAACTTAATAACCGGTTTATTGGAGATGGGGAAATTGCAATTGAAAATTTCAGAAAGCAAATGCCCATTGAGTTTTCCCAATGGCTTTTAAAAAGTCTACCCCTAACCACCGAACTGTTATACAATGGTGAAGACTGGTTTATAACCTATGGCACAGAGGATGGCATCACCGGATCAGACTACCAATTTGACATTATTCTGCCTAAAGGCAAGAAGGTGTCTATGAGTGAGAAGGATATTAGGTTGACCACAGGTTTAAATATTTTTTTTAAGGAGAATGATTATTTTGAAAAGGGCTCATCGGTTTCTATAAGCTACAAAACCCCCATTGGTCAATCAAGTGTGCTATTATATGGAGATGAGGAACACACTTACAACGTATTCAGTAAAGGCTTTTGGACTGGTGCCGGAGTGTGGGACAAAATTGGCTTGATCGGTGGTATCTTCATCGCTCTTGCGTCCGCTATTATAGGAAAAGTATTAGCCGATAGGAAAAAACGACGTTTCAAGAATATTTTATATCAGACCAATGATATAATCAAAGAATATGTGGAAGGGCATTATAAACTTGAAACCAAATTAATTGAGCAAAAAGAGTTCATTAGCCAGGCACTGGAAGAAGGCAATATTAATGAGAATCAGTTCATAATACTTAAAAACAGAATTGAGGACATGCAGGCCTTAATCGAGTTTCAAAATCAGAAGGGTGATCTTGAGTTAACTGATAATCATACTGACGAAATACGCAGCATAATTAGTGATGGAAAAGTAACGGAAAGGGAGTTCTCCCGCATTATGAGCATTATCAAGAAAAGTGCGTCCCAAAGAAATACTGGCTAACACCAACTAGCCAACCTTACTTTTTTCTAATCTCTCAAAATAGGACATAGCTTCTTTCCTTACCTTAGGAGCCAATAATACTGCTGAAATCATTGTAGGTATTGACATTAATGCATAAGCAAAATCAATAAAGCTAAAGACTGCTTGAAGGCTTAATATCGATCCCAGTAGAATAAGGGATATGTACCAATAGTTAAAGTACTTTCCATACTTAGCACCTACCAAAAATGAAAAGCACTTTCGCCCATAATAGGCCAAACCAAAAATTGTGGTGATTGCGAATATGGTCACACAAGTCATTAAAATGTAAGGCCCTATAATTGGAATTCCAAGTTCAAAAGCCCTGGTCGTCAAACTGATCCCATTAGTATCTCCATCCTTCCAGGCCCCGGTTACCAGAATTGATAAGCCGGTCAAGGTGCAAACGATCATTGTATCAATAGCAGGTTCCATCATTGCCACTAACCCTTCTCGCACAGGCTCCTTTGTTTGTGCGGCTCCATGCATCATCGGAGAAGTACCAATTCCTGCTTCATTAGAAAATGCTGCTCTTCTGGCACCAGCTATAATGATACTTCCAACTGCTCCACCAAGAGCAGCTTCCGCTGTAAAAGCATCTCTCAATATCAAGAGGAAGCTGGGAATCACATTTTCGTAGAATCTAATCATTATCATAAGTACTCCTAGCCCATATAATAATACCATTGAAGGCACTAGTTTTGAAGCCACATTAGCAATCCTTTTAATACCCCCAAAGATTACAATAGCCACGATGATCATGACAATAACTCCAGCAACTACATTTGAAAACAAACTGTCAGGCGACGCTATTCCAGCAGGGTAAAGTATGACATCATGAACCACCTGAATTAATTGATTGGCTTGAAATATTGG
>JAJCYL010000700.1 GCA_029262955.1 Cytophagales bacterium
TTCATTTTGAAAAGCCTGGAACCTGGCGTCTGCTTCTAATGCGGCCACATCTCCCTGTGCTTTGAGTGTTCCAAACCACGGAAACATTTGGGTGATAGAAAATCGAGCCCGTTGAGGCCCAACCCGTGTTTCCACCGGACTAATAAAATAGCCAATGGATAGAGTAGGATCCGGTAGCGCATTGACTTGCGGAATTCTCTGCATGGCTGCTTCAAAAAGGGCATAACTGGCCTTGAGCTTGGGGTTATTTTCAAGAGCAACGTGTTGGTAACTTTCGAGATCCTGGGCATAAGCTTTGCTGGTGACACAGGAAATAAATAGAAATAGGATGAAATGGAGTGTTTTCATCGTTTTTTTGCGTTTTTGTGTGTGGCAGAAATAAAGTTGTTCAGTTTGATTTCCGTTGGCTTATGAATTTCACCTAATTGATCAAAAGTCTCACTGTCGATTATCCCAAGTTCTAATAATAGTTCAGCCCAATGTTGAATGGCCTCACTAAGGGAACCTCTTGAGAAATGATAAAACCTTATTTTTTCAAGATAATGGTAGCGTGCGTACCCTTCAGCGATATTTGCACCGACGGAGTCTATTGCTCTGATAAACTGGTCACCAATTATTTTCTTTTGTTCAATCGAAAGCTTGGAATAAATAGTCCAGCCTAGCAATGCCAATTTCCTTGACAATTGATAGACTTCTAAATCCTTAAGCTGAATGTACTGTTTACTCATTATCCGTTTATTTCAATGTACTTCCCTCTATTTCAATCTATCTCCCTTTATTTCCTTAGTTTCATTTCTTCTCTCCAACAATAGAGAACCGGCACAATGAAAATGCTAATCAACGCTACGGCCATTCCTCCGAAGGAGGGGATAGCCATGGGAATCATGATATCTGCTCCTCTACCGGTTGAAGTAAGAACCGGTAGGAGTGCGATCATGGTAGTGGCGACCGTCATGAGTGCTGGTTTAATACGTCTCTGACCAGCGTCTACTACTGATTTCCGTACCTCATCAATATTGGTAGGTTTGCTTTTCTCAAAGCTTTGATTGAGGTAAGTGGCAATTAAAACACCGTCGTCCGTGGCGATTCCAAAAAGGGCAATGAATCCAACCCAAACGGCAACACTCAAATTAATGGCTTCCATTTGAAAGAGGTCTCTCATATTGGTGTCAAAAACAGAAAAATCAGCAAACCATGATTGCCCATAGAGCCAAATCATGAGAAATCCACCACTAAATGCCATGGCAACACCGGTAAAGACCATAAATGAGGTAGTTACTGACTTGAACTGGAAATAGAGTATAAGAAATACCAATGCCAGCACGATTGGGATAATTATGGACAGTCTTTTTTCAGCTCTGACCTGATTTTCATAGCTCCCGGAAAATTTATAACTGGTGCCAGCCGGCACCACCAACTCACCAGATGAAATTCTGTCTTCGATAGCCTGTCGTGCGTCATTAACTACACTGACTTCTGAGAAGCCATCTCTTTTATCAAAAAGCACGTACCCCACCAAAAAGGTATCTTCACTCTTTATTGCCTGAGGCCCTCTTATGTATTCGAAGTCTACCAATTGGCCCAGTGGTATTTGCACTCCTATTGGGGTTGGAACAAGTATTCTGGCAAGAGACTCCGGATCATCCCTTAGTTCTCGCGGATAGCGTACCCTAACAGGGAACCTTTCCCGTCCCTCAACAGTGGAGGTTATTTTCATGCCACCAATGGCGGTTTCAATGGACTGCTGGACATCTGCCACATTTAGCCCATATCTCGAGATGGCATCGCGATCAATGTTAAGATGCAAATAGGGTTTACCAACGATACGATCAGCAAATACCGCTTCTGCCTTGACACTGGGTACCTCCTGTAAGATAGATTCAAGCCGTCGACCGAAGTCTTCAATCACCGACAAATCAGGTCCATAAACTTTAATGCCCATCGGGGCTCGCATACCGGTTTGAAGCATTACTAATCGGGTTTCGATTGGTTGAAGCTTTGGGGCAGAGGTCACGCCGGGTATCTTGACAACAGAGGTTATCTCATCCCATATATCGTCTGGAGATTTAATGTGAGGGCGCCAGTTTCGAAAGTATCTCCCCTCTTCATCTCTAACTAGTTCATTTCTTGTAATACCATTATTTAATGCATCGTCATTGGAAATGCTTACTCCACTAGAGAGTACGAAACTTCCATCTTCATCTACTTTAAAACGCTGTCGATAGCCCTTCTCATTGACCATAAATTCAGGCTTATAATTGATCACATTTTCAAACATGGAGATGGGGGCGGGATCAAGTGCCGATTCTGCCCGTCCTAATTTGCCAACGGTCAAGTCAACCTCAGGAATACCGGTAAGCAGCATATCAAGTTGACCCAGCACCTTACGGTTGTATTCAATCCCAGAATGTGGCATGGAAGTGGGCATCAGTAAGAAACTGCCTTCATCAAGTGAGGGCATAAATTCTTTTCCAATACCGGGAAATGAATGCGTCAAATTACTCCATACTTTGGTGCTGCGGATGTCCAATCCGACGAGATCCAGACTTTTAGGCACAAAACCAAATATGGTAGAAAAACCCAGCCAAATGGAGGCAGCAAGTAGTATCAAAATAGCAGGCGTGGCCAGAAAAGCCATTTTATACCGAAGACACAAGGTCAATATGCTCTTATAATAGTGCTCAATTAAGGAGAAGCCTCCCAGGATGATCCCCAATAATATGGCCACGAAAATAAAGTTGATGGATAAGCTTCTTGAAGCGCCTAATGGCAGCCAATACTTCGCTAAAAACCAGGTTACAAGGAGAACTGCAATTACTAAGTCGTAATGATTGACCAATCTATTCAACAGTGACTTAAAAAAACCAACAATGTTAATGGCACCTGCTTCGCTGGAAGACTGAGACCATTCAGCGAGGGGTTCTGTGAATCTGTCTTTGATCAGAGCAAGTGATCCGATCAATATAAGAAAAAGTCCAGGGGTGATGGAATACCAAAACGAAAGCACAATGCCGGCCAAAACCAGCAGCGCATTTAAGGCGGTGGTGACACCCTTG
>JAJCYL010000701.1 GCA_029262955.1 Cytophagales bacterium
GTACAATTCCTGGTATTGCTGTTGCATATTTTGTTGTGCAAAAAGTGAAATGGGTAAAACGGCGAACAATAGGGCAATTGTTGCCTTTGAGATGATACTTTTCATAATGTCTAACTTAGCTGATGGAAAAATTGCCTTTTAGCAATCCAAAAATAATAATATTCCTTCTTTGGATAACCACATTGCATTAATAACCCTCAAAATTACCAATTATTTTATTCTATTGGTCCCAATTTCGATCAATTTCTGTGATTTTTTTGACAATTAACCACAACCTATTTTAGCGGCACAAAATCAATAGTGAAAAGAATCAGCATTTTAGGGTGTGGTTGGTTAGGTGAGCCATTGGCTCAACAATTAATTCAAACTGGCTTTGAGGTCAAAGGCTCAACAACTTCGCTTAACAAACTTTCACAATTAGAAAAAGAAGGTATTGACCCATTCCTTATTGTTCTCGAATCACTTCCTGTCAATATTGCGGACTTTTTTGATGCTGAGATTTTAATTATTAACATACCTTCCAAGAATGTTCATGGTTTCAAGGAGCTGGTCCAACCGTTGGTTAAGTCCAGGATCAAAAATGTGATTTTCATTAGCTCGAGCTCAGTCTATGACTATTCAGTTGAACCGGTAAGCGAAGAAACCGCTATCAAAGCCTGCCCATTGGCAGAAATAGAAGACTCATTTCGCAATCAGGTCGGCTTCAAAACCACCATAGTACGCTTCTCTGGTTTATTTGGGTTTAGCAGAAAACCTGGAAATTGGTTTGCAAACGGAAAGAAAATTCCAAATCCCAATGGCTATGTGAATATGATTCACAGAGATGATTGCATGAGAATAATTGAACAAATTATCCAAAAAGACATCTGGGATGAAACTTTTAATGGATGTGCCGATACACATCCAACTCGGAGAGAATTTTACACTAAAGCCAGATCTGTTGCTAAAAAAGATCCTCCAATATTTGATGAGACCAATGATACCAAATTTAAAATCATCAGCAACAAAAAAATTAAGAAGTTTCTTGATTATAAATTTAAGTACCCTGATGTGTTAAAACTGGATGAAATACCCTAATTGAATAATCAAAAACTATTTGGATTTGAATTTAGTGATGGCTGCCCGGGTAAAATCAGAAAGCACCAACCTGCCACTGATCTCTGCTCTCTGAGGAAGCAATTTGTCCCAATCCTCAGTTCCTCTCCAGAAAGTAGCCTTAAGTTCCTTCATTGCTTCCGGATTGTAATGAGACAGTTTATCGGCCAGTTTCGCAACACCTGCGTCCAAATCATCAACAGTTTCAAATACTTCAGCATACAGCCCATGAGTTTCCGCCCAATAGGCGTCATACCAGACATCTGGCTGAATCGACATCTGTGACATACCAGAAAGGCTCAGCTTCCTTTCTACTGCGGGACCTACAACAAAAGGGCCAATACCAATGGCTAACTCACTCAGCTTAACAGAGGCATATTTGGTGGCCATGCAATAGTCAACGGCACTCGCCAGACCAACTCCTCCACCAACAGCCTTTCCCTGTACCCTGCCAATAATCAGTTTTGACGATTTCCTACAGGCATTGATTACATTGGCAAAACCCATGAAGAATTTACGTCCTTCTTCGATGGATGATATTTTGATTAATTCATCAAAGCTTGCCCCGGCACAAAATGCCCGATCTCCATCACTTTTTAGAACAATTACGTTCACCTCATCCTGGTTGCCGGCATCAGTTATGGTATTACTTAGTTCTTCAAGTAATACTCCGGGCAGGGCGTTGCTTTGAGGGTGAAAAAAAGTAATTGTGCCTACTTCGTTATCAATATTCAGTGATACGCCTCCATTCATACTAATCCTGATTTTGCTTTTTAACCATGGTTAAAATGGTAGCAATAGCCACCGTCTCGTCTGTCTCGTCATAAACGTCTACCAGAAATTTCACTATCCCTTTTGCGATATCATCCTTCTTTTCCTGATCCATTTTTTCCTTTACCGTTAATCGAACACCGATGGTCATTCCTGGATAAACAGGCTTGGTAAAACGACAATCTTCCAGCCCATAATTTAGTAATACGGGCCCCTTCTTGGCTTGAACAAAAAGTCCGGCTGCTGCTGATAGCACAAAGTAACCATGAGCAACCGTTCGCTCAAAAGTGGTTCCATCGAGTGAAGTTTCATCGGTATGAGCATAAAAATGGTCCCAACTGACGTTAGCAAAATTGATGATATCGGCATCTGTAACTGTTCGTTTATGAGTTTCAATGGTTTCACCAACCTCCAGCTCTTCAAAATATTTACTAAAGAGGTGAACACCTGGATCTTTATATTTACCTCCATAGTGATAATGATTGGTGACCTCCGTGAGCGTCGTAGGGGTACCTTGGACTGCACATCTTTGTAGGTAATGCAGTACACCCCGAGCACCTCCCATTTCTTCTCCTCCTCCTGCCCTTCCCGGACCTCCATGGGTCAACATCGGCATCGGTGAACCATGGCCTGTACTTTCCTTTGCACTTTCCCTGTTTAGTACCAGTATCCGGCCATGATGGGTAGCAGCGCCAATTACAAAATCTCTCGCTGTTCGATCATCGTTAGTAGCAATTGTTGAACACAAAGACCCTTTTCCCATTTTTGAAAGCATTATCGCTTCATCAAGATTCTTATAAGGGATAATCGTACTTACTGGACCAAAAGCCTCTGTGCTATGTATTACGTCACTATTGAACGGGTCATTATTTACAAATAGCAGCGGAGACATAAAAGCTCCTTTCCCTGCATCAGCTCCTATCAATTCAACTTTCCTCGGATCACCAAAGACCAGTTGGGAGACCTTTTTCAATTCGTCAACCCTGGCCATCACCTCTGCAAGCTGCTCTTTACCTGCCAATGCGCCCATTCTAACTCCATCAGCTTGCGGGTCACCAATGGTAGTCTTGCCCAAAGCTTTTCCTAAACTAATTTGAACATCTTCTACCAATGATTCCGGTACGATAATCCTTCTCACCGCAGTACATTTCTGTCCGCATTTCACAGTCATTTCCTTTCGTACTTCTTTAATAAAAAGGTCGAATTCTTCAGTATCGGGAGAGGCATCCTCCCCTAGTATTGCTGCGTTCAATGAATCGGCTTCGAGATTAAATGGCACTGATTCAGCGATTACCTGTGGATGAGTTTTTAATTTAACCCCTGTAACAAATGAACCGGTAAAGGTGACAATGTCCTGGTTTGTGACATGATCGATAATGCCATTACCATAGCCAGCCACCAATTGAATAGCACCTTCAGGCACAATACCGGATGCAATAATTTCCTTGACCACCAATTCGGTAAGGTAACAGGTTTGCTCTGCAGGTTTCACCACTGCGGGTACTCCTGCCAGCCAATTAACTGCCACTTTTTCTAGCATGCCCCAAACCGGGAAATTAAAAGCGTTGATGTGAATGGCTACACCCTCCTTTGGCACCATAATATGGCTACCAACAAAAGTTCCTCCTTTAGAAAGTCCAATCATGTCTCCATCAACATAATGTTTCTCACTACCGAATTGTCTTCTTAGGCTTGCGTAGGCAAATAGATTGCCAATGCCCCCTTCGATGTCTATCCATGAGTCAGTTCTAGTTGCCCCGGTTGCCCAGCTCAATTCATAAAATTTTTCCTTAT
>JAJCYL010000702.1 GCA_029262955.1 Cytophagales bacterium
ATGCTACCTGAGGTGGATTGGTTACCCGGAAAAATCTCAATACTGTAGGTGTCACCCTGTACTGAATTAGTTACTGTGGTCTCAATTTCACCATTTCCTACAGTACAGCCATCGTTATCCAGCGGTACTGCGGCAATAATCGGCAGACCAGCATTGTTCAGTACCTCAACCGTTTGAGATGCAGAAACACAAAGTGTAACCGCATCCTGAGCTTCAACGGTGTATTTTCCAGGGGCCAAATCAGTAACCATAGCCCCGGTATAATCTGGTAAGGAAGTGGTAAACTCTCCTACATACCAATTGAAGTTAAAACTTGAAGGTGTTGAAGAAGTTCCCCGAACGATGACATCGTCTAGATAGACCCTTCTACTATTGTTATTACTTCTACCTGCCACTTTAACAATTATGGAATTAGCATTCAGACCGGTTACGGTAAAGGTCAATGGGCCACCTGCGGGACTAGTTATATCGTTTGAAAATGACCCGAAAGAAATGTCGTTTCCGTCCTCATCAAGCTGATAAAAGGCCTCCATTGCTTCACCGTTAAATAGGTTACCCTGCTCATAAAAAGTAACTGAAATATTCTGATCAGTAAAACCAGTTACATCTATCACTTCCGATTCCCAGGTAACCGTCTGATCGGTATTCTTCCATCTAAATTTTTTGTCTGACCAGTCGTCATCATCAACTTCTGCATTATTGTTATTCGGCGATCGAGTCCAGGCCGTTCCGCTTGGTGGGTTGATTCCATCATCTGATTTATCATCGTCGGCGAGGTCCTCAAAGTCTTCAAACCATAAATCTTGCTCAACTGGCATGGACGGCGCCCCAGTGGCACTGGCTGATACTATCCCACTAGTGGGATCCAGGCAATCAAGTACATGCTGATCAACTTGAGCAGTCAAGGTGACACTTGGTGCAGGTGCCTGAACGGTCTCAATCTCCGGATCAGATTCACAACCAGTAGATTGATTAAAGGCTACAACCGCATAGGTTCCTCCTGGCAAAAAGTCTGCTGTAGCTCCTACTGAAATTACTTCCGTAATTACGTTCGCATCACGCCAGGTAAAATCAAATCCATCAGTTACTTCGATTCCGTTTTCTATAACCGCAGCCCTTAGCAAACCATTTGGAATGGCGCAGTCTGTATTGTCTACTACTTCTACAATGCTAACAACCGGTGTTTCGGCAGGTACTTGTGTAATGGTCACCACATCCGTTTGTACATCGGAGGTACAACCACTGGCGTCATTTGTTCCAATTACGGAGTAAACACCTGCCGGTGCAGTTGGATAAGTTGATCCTTCATATACCACTGTGGTGAAGTCACCATTCAGGTACCATAAAAAGGTAAATCCAGTTGATATTTGGCCGGTTTGCGCATTAACTCCTCCCAGCACTTCAACATCATCAAAATAATGTTGCTCATTACTATTATTGGTGAGTGATCTGACAATAATCTGAACCGTCGAACCGGAAACCGTTGCTGTAGGTAAAGCGGTGAAAAAGTTCCCCGAATTATCCCCATTAGTGAAAAGTGTTTCTGCACCTCCATCCAGGGAGTAATAGATCCTGAGATAATCTGTTCCTTCCAGGTTATTTGAGGACAATAGGGTTGCTGATAATTCTGCAAAGTCGAAATTGTCAATATCAATTAATTCCGAAGTCCAAACAGCTTCTGTTCCTGTATTTTTGAACCAGAATACATTGTCTGTATTAAGCGTTAATATCTCGGCATTACCACCTGGTGTGGTACTGGTCCATCCTGTCTCACCGCTATCATTAGTATCTCCTTGAGAATTGGTAGGATCATCAAAGGTTTCTACCCAGGTCACCAGTTCGCTGGCTGGTAGTGTTCCGTCAAAAAATGCCCGCATTGAGCCGTTTGCAGGTACAATATCTAAACATCTTTCGTCATCACTTAATTTTTCCACCGTAATGGGAAATGGCCCCACATCTACGGTTGCAGACCCTAGGTCCGCTCCAAGCGTACATTCAGGAATGTTACCCACAAAATTAGTTACTGGTGGGGTGCTTCCCAGATCATTTACTGAAACAAATAATTCGAAATCGACTCCCGTTCCTACAGCCACCACATTGACAGTCGCAACCTGTCCGACTGGCAAATTGGTAATTTGGAAAAAATCTGTAGTCAAATATGTTGATGTCGGCAAGGTTGGATCACCGTCATAAAAAGAGACAGGTAACAATCCGGTTATGGGTATGTCGCCCTCATTAGCAATATCAAATGAAACGGGAAATTCGTTCTCCGGGCAGATAGGTGGAACAATCATTATACTCCCATCGACCAGACCAAGATCGGGGAACACCGCATTCGGACAACCATCTGAGTCCAAAATAGGTAACTGGTTGAGGAAAACATTCAATGGCTGAAGATTGCCATCTGCATTACAATCGGAGTTCGGAAAAACCTTGGTGTGGCTTTGTTGTTCAATTGGAATGGTGAGATCATCATTGATGTGTGTATTGAAATAGCCATGCTGGTTCCAAACCGGTCTGGATGGTAACCACTGTTCACCATTAGATTCAAATATTCTGACGTGTCCATTGATTGAGTTGGAATATGGCTCAAATGGTTGATTGTCATCAAACGAACAGGTGACACATATTTCACTGGCTCCATCTCCATCAACATCCGCCACAATAGGATAGTCCTCATAGGTTCTCGAAACACAAACTATCGAGTTCCTTATCCTTTTGGAAGGATCAGTGGTGGCACCATCAATAATATATAGAAAATCTTCCCCACGATACACGGTTTCTGCTGCACCATCCCCGTCAAAGTCGAAAAGGGTACACCCTGTAAACCCTGATGAACCCTCTTTAATATCTAGCATCCAGATCGGATCTAAATTCTCATCCAATGAGTATAGGATCTGATTGGATACGTAAGTAGCATTCAACTTTCCATCTCCGTCTGTATCTCCAATATTAATTCTTCCTGTTCCGTTTTTAAAACTAAGGTTGGCTCCCGGATCCTGGTATATATCTACCGTGGCATTAACAACATCCCAGAAAAATATGGTTATAGGTTCATCAGTATGGGAATCGCCTAGAGCACCCGAGGTAACAACATCTACCGATCCATCCTGGTTATAATCAGCTAATGACACATAGGTTGTTTGATGGCTAGAACTGGTCCCTCTACGCTTGTGCTTAAACTTTCTTTCTGAAGCTGATAATCCAAGAGAAGCGGCAGTTGCATCAAAACCTGGTGCTGCTAAAACATTATCCATATCTCTCTCAACATTTACCGATCCTGAACTGGGTCCGGTGATGTTCACCGACCACACCTTGCTGCCATCTACCAACTCAAGTCCGCTACAATTTGCACAAGCACCATCGGGTAATATATCTGCGGCACTTGATCCCTCAGAAGAGCCGGTTATCCATGCTCCTCCACCGGAGGCTATGAGGGCTCCTGTCTCTGCATTTCTTATCTCATTATTATAATACAATTCAGCATTCCCATCTCCGTTAAAATCTGCTAAACCTAACAAGCCTGGCGACCAACTGTTAGTGACATTTATAGACCACTTTTGAACAAGATTACAGTCATATGCCTGCACTTGCTTTCCGGTGTGCGACTGCACAAAAATCCAGGCACATTCAGTATCAACTTTATCAACTTGTGCTATGGCCACCGTCCTGTTTACACTGAACCCAAGATTAATGGACTGCTCCGTAGCACCCGTCTGTCCATCTAAGACATAAAGCTCTTTTGACTCCCGGTTGGTTACCACAACTTCAGGAATACCATCATGATCCAGGTCACCAATGGCTGGAGTGGTGGAGTTTTGCGCCGTACGGTTAGCACTACCCCACTGCACTCTTAAAGAAAAGGTGGGGTTCACTGTGACAGAATTACATACCAAGTCATTCCCAAAAAAGAAATCGGAGCACTGCCCGGGGTCATTATTGCAATCGCTATCAAAACAATCTACAAATCCATCCTCATCATCATCAATGCCGTTATCACAAAGACCGATTTCATCAGCCGTCTGGGCAAACAGGTTAAATGAAAAAAGTGAAAAAACTAGGAGGATTATGGGTGATTTTCTTGCCATAGTTCAATTTTGACTTAGATTCATCTTATTAATACTGGTACTTGTTCTTTAGTAACCTCTCCTATTAAGGGAATCTTAGTATTAGCTCAAATATGCCTAAAATAATCATTAAAGATAAGTAGAATTTCAAAAAAATGCACTTATTCAATATTCAATTGAATTTATTTAAGTAATAATACCTATCCATCTAAGGGATTTACTTAGATGGATATTTACCAGTAATAACTGATTTTTAATGGGCGATATTATCTTGCCAGCAAGATACTTCCTGACCGATTGAACTGATTATCCTCACAGCTCATTGCATAATAATAGACACCTTCCGGAACCAAGTTTCCACTGAAGTTCCCATCCCAGACGCAGTCTTCTGGAAATGGGGATGCAGCTTCCAATAGACGTCTGCCTCTGCTGTCAAAAACAATGACGGTACATCCATTCAAAGTACTCGAATTGCCAATATCCCAGCAATCATCCATCCCGTCGCCATTAGGAGAAAAAGCTCTCCTTGGGGCAATAAAAGGATCAATTATAGTCACGGTAGCGGTTTCAACGCAATCATTGATATCCGTACCGGTTACTGTAATAGCGGTGCTAATATCGAATGGGAAGATCTCAACCATAGCTGAGGTTGGGTCAGTAAATAATGCTTCAGGTTCCCAGGAATATCCTGTTCCCCCGGTAACTGAAAGGTCCACACTTTCCTGATTTTCTTCCAGGGTAATTACATCATCCACATCGATGGTAGATGAACTGGTCAGGAATAGACCCGACCCTTCGAAGTTATTCAAACTGACTTCCGCAGTGGGCACGCAACCTACAGCATCAGTACCAGTGAAGGAATAGGTTCCGGCCTCGGCAGTGGTAAATGTGGTCTCTGTACCTAACGGATCCGTACCTCCTGAAGCTGTCCAGCTAACGTTGGTAAAAGTTGAAGGTACAATTAGAGATACTTCATCGCTGGGACACTTTTCAAAAGGTGCGATGAGTGCTGTTCCCGCTGCATCCTGAGCCTCAATGGCAACGACCGGTACAGCCTGAACCGTTATGGCCTTTTGGCTAATATTCAAACAATTGGTTACCTCAACATAGGAGGTAGTCAATGATGCATTAAAAGAACCAGCAGCTGTATAGGTAAATGTAGGATCGACAATCACATCTGTGCTTGCTGCCGCATCATTAAAGGCCCAGGCATAAGCCAGTGTAAACCCGGTTGCACCCGTAGAGGTAGCGGCAAAGCTGATTGGCAAATTGACGCAAATAGCATCAACAGAAGTATAGGAAGAAACTGGGGGAGCCACGGCAGTCAATGCTTCAGCCGGGCTTTCTAAAGTACAAGTTCCATCACTAATTAGTGCAGTATATGAACCACTTGCACTAACCGGCAGTGTAGTGGTTGTTTCATTAGGCACGGCCACGCCATCCTTGTTCCAACTATAAGTAAAACCTGTATGGTTTGGGGTGGTTAAATTGACAATATTTCCATCGCAGAAATTAGCATCTCCGGTATTTACGGCTATTGGTTGAGGTAAGTTTTGAACTGTGATTTGGGTTGTAACAACATCACTTAAACAGCCATTTGGCGCTATCTCGACTTGCAACGAATACGTACCTGCACTCTCAGGTTGAAAATTAGTGATGGTTGGATTTTGTTCAGTTGAGGTATACCCACCAGGCCCACTCCACTGATAGCCCTGTGCTGATGTAGATGTTGTTAACTGAAATTCAGCACCAACACAAACATTGCTATTTCCAACAATAGTGGGAGTTACATTCGCTGCTGCATCAACATTGATCACTACAGAAACAGGTGAAGTAATCATGCATCCGGCTCCATCCGATATAAGAACGGTATATTCTCCAGCATCTGCGGCCATAGCACTCGGAATGTTAAGACTGCTAGTAGTAATACCAGTTGCGATACCTCCTTTTAGCCAACTGTAAGTATGTGGTGCTCCGACCAAGGTTGCTTCAAGTGTAATGGAAGCACCTGTGCAGGTCGTAATTGGACCAGCAGGTGAAATAACCGGGGTCACGCAGTTATTATTTTTAAATACCGAAAGATCTCCGGGTGCGTCGGTCGTAATATTATTGGTATAAGCAATATCAGGACGCCCATCATTGTTAAGATCAACAATTTTCAGGTTTCTACTGGTATTGTTTCCGGTGACATTCACCAGATCAAAGGTCAGTGCACTGCCAACCGTAGTGTTGATCAGGTTAACAATTCTCCTATTGGTCGCATCTTCATGCCCCACGGAAATATCCACTTTACCATCACCATTCAAATCGCCAAGGGCAAGTCCCAACGGAGCGTCTGTACTAGTGGCTACGGATATAGGAGCCTCTATTGAGATGGCACTCCCTGCCTGGGAGGTAGCATTTCTAAACAACAATACAGCATCGGTTGTGATACTCGTGGTAGCGATATCATTAAAACCATCACCATCTAAATCACCCACAACAGAATTAACCATGCCGGAAGGGGCGGCAATAACAGTAGCAGCTTGCATGCTTATGGTTCCTGGCGTACTGGTGTTTCTAAAAACAAATAAATTGGGTGAACTAATAAATGGATTGGCTACCACTTCAGGGAAGCCATCATTATTCAAATCTTTCACATCCAGGCCAGACATACCAACCGTGGAGCCAGTGGCGATTAACTCAATAGGTGTTGATCCAAAAGCAATATTCCCCGGTCCGGTACTTTGATTAACATATACATGTATGGTATTGTCACTCTCATTAGATACAATAATCTCTGCCTTACCATCACCATCTAAATCACTAATGATGGGTCGTCGGGCGATTCGAATATTCACTCCTATACTAGGTAGCGTTATTATTGTGGGAGTACCAAAGGTAATTCCACCACCACCAGTATTTCGATAGATCAGTAAAGTGTTGCCGTTATTGCCAATGGTCATCACCAAATCAGGAAAGCCATCTCCATCGAGATCGCCTGAATCCGCATTCCTGGTTGGTGCATTGGTGGCTAAAGAAGTTTGAGTGGATAGATCAATATCAGTGGCCGTGCTAGTATTTCTATAAACATCAACTTTGTTCCCATTTTCATTGGTCATAATCACATCTACTAATCCGTCCTGATTGAAATCGGCAGCTGTAATATCAAATGGCTGTGAACTCACGCCATTTTGGAACGCCTCTTGACCATCAAGTTTCGCCGGGTCAAATGTGGTTCCACTATAGCTCAATAGAAAGTGTTGTGATGAATAACCGGTTAATCCAGAGGCAGGATTGATGTTGGTTACGCTCACCGGGCCATAAGTAGCTCCAGCAGGGACCTTGACGACAATTAGGTTTGCAGATGCAGATACTACATCCGCAGCTTGCACAACGGCGGCTCCAAATTTCACTACCAAATCCCCACCAGTTGGTAAGTTCAAACCTGAAATGGCTACTTCTTCATTTACCGTGCCGGTAAGTTTATCCAGACCACTAACGAAAGGTCTTTGGGCTAGTAGCGTAAAGGACAGGAACAGTACGCCCATCAACAATAATGGCCGCTTCTTCTCTGTTCTTGAAATAAATATTTGATATCTCTTCCACATAACCATTAATTTATTCTACAGATAACACCCATGTTTTTTCAAAACCATTTCTACCCCTGAGTCTTTGCGCATCAGCCATTGCGGCTTTAAGGTCGTCAACTTGATTTACTACCACGTAGTAATATCCGGTGGCAGTAACATAGCCAACCTTAATATCATGGAATCCTCGTTCAAAGAGGAGGTCGCTAAAGTCCTCGGCATGATTGAATTCTCTAAACGCTCCATTGATGACATAATTGCCCGGTCTCAATTCGAGAAGGTGGCTACCGCTCCGTACTCGCAATGGTTGATCTGATTTTGACAATTGATCCGGGGTCCTTCGATCATCAGTGAGGGTCTGATCGATAGGGTTATCGGTACCTGGCACGGTCTGACCCCCGGTAGGAGGAGTAATTTCTTGCTGATTGGTATCAACCGGCTGATCAGCGATATTAGTATTTAATCCTTCATTCCCTCCTACTGGAGTAGTCACAGCATTTTGATCAGCTTGTCCGGCATCAGTCACCGGATCTGTTTGTTCAGCTGTTTCGTCAGGCTCATCGGGTGTATTATTAGTCCGAAGCAAGGAGTTTTCTTCAGGATCTTCATCTAAACCCTCCAGTGCGGCCAATCTACGTTCATCAGCTTCAGCCTTTCTTTCTTCAGCGGTTTTTCTATGCCTCTTTATAAATGATGATACATGTTCCACATGGTCTTTCTTTGAACCCAAATGAAAGCCGATATGAATTTCATGCGTATTCCCGGTAAAGCTATTGACTTTGGAATCACCCAGTTCAAATGCATAACCGATGGCCAACTTTTCTTTGACTTTGATTCCAAATAGTCCCACCAAACCTGCATCTTGTCTATAGGAGGCACCAAACCATAAATGGTGAAGCACGTGAATAATATTTGCGATTTCGAACTGATCTGCGTTTTGACTTGAATACCTATAAAGTATGTGCGGTTCCCAAACGAAATCATCATTTAAGAATCCCACGTGATAATTGGTTTTAAGAAATATATTATCTGTTGGTTTGAAATCAATTGGAGCGAAGGAATCTCTGGTGATAACATTGCCTCGAAAGAGACTGGGTAGGGATACACCAAAGTTAAAATTGCCAGAGTGAAAAGTCAGTCCAAAATCACCCAATGCGTAGAATCCATTATCAACCAGATTAGAAAATGCAGGATCGGATGGATTGTCAATTTTATCTAAATCCAAACTGTTCGATCCGGCACCCAATGACAATCCAAACCGCAGCCAATGCTTACGGTCAAAATTAGCTAAGTAACTGACTGTTCCTTTTGCACCGGATGATGTAAGGGCACTTTGGTTTTCATTGAAGACAAAAGCGCCTACTCCAATACCTCCTTTAAGTGGCGTATGAAAGGTGATGTGGCTAATGGTAGGTGCTCCGTCCAGACCTGTCCATTGCTGCCTATACATTGCTGAGATCACCGTATGTCCATCAATACCTGCATAGGCAGGATTGTAGATGTAGGGATTCATGAAAAACTGACTGTAAACGGGAGGTTCTTGTGCTCGTGCCGAAAAATGAAACGCATAAAAAACTATCCAGAATAGATATTTCCTCATTATGTGCTATTTACCTGTCGATATTAATATGTCATCACGTTAGGTCATAGTCTTCGTAGGCAATCTGGTATGGTTTTTAAAAAATGTATCAGCGCAGGTGTATTTAAAACTTAATTCTTAACGTTATTACTCAAATTTCTCAATATTCTTGGAAATTGACAAAATAAAGACTGAAATAACGCTTAAATTCTGGGAATTATATAATTTTTAGCCATTATTAATCAGATTTGCACTTTAATTGGTATAATTAAGAATATTTTAAGACTACATGTCCCTTAAGAAATTACTTTTATCCATTTTTCT
>JAJCYL010000703.1 GCA_029262955.1 Cytophagales bacterium
TGTTTAACCTACCAACAATAGGGAATAGAATAGGCGCATGACGTCCCCAAATCTCCGGATCCGCTTTCCAAATATATTCGTGTTCATCGCCTGTTTTTTTCAGGCTAATCAATTGGGCTCCCAGTGAGTCCACTGTCGCTGTTAAATAATGATTGGAAATCGTATAGGTCATGATTTGATTTCAATTATCTCTGAAAATTACTAAATAGTATTGACGTGATAGATAAACAAGAGTTTTAATCAGAGGTTGGAAATCTATTGAAACATATCAGTATTTTAGAATATGCAATATTTGAGAGCCACCCTTTTGCCCTTCCTTTTTGCACTGATCAGTTGTGAGAGCGATCAGAATAAGACCTCAGATGATCTTTTTTCATTGTTGAAGAATACAGAGAGTATTAGAGGGACCGTGGAATATGCCAACTCTCCTTATGTTACAGCCGGAAACAGAGTCTATATGGTTGGACACCAGGATGGTAGTTTTCCTGACCTCGGCTGGCATATTGATGGTGAAATGGGTGGTATTTGGGATCATCCGATCAAATTGATGGATGGTTTTCAAGCCCAGGTAATAATAAATGAGGATTCTATCTGTTTGAGTGAGGCAAAAAGTTTTATCAATTATCCATTTGCTAATCGATTTCAATATGAAGTTGGCGAATTGGAAGTGAATCGCTTACAATTTATTCCTGACAATCAAGAAGGGGCCCTGGTTGAATTCTCACTGAAAAATAATGGGTCATCCCAGAATATTGGTTTCGTTTTTACAGGTTTGGTTGATTTAATGCCAGTATGGTTGGCAGAAAGGAAAGGAATACAAGATGGCACAGACGAAGCGCGATACAACCAGGAGAATGAGGCAATTGTAGCCAAAGACAGTCAAAACCAATGGTACGTGGCTTTTGGTTCAGATTATCGACCGGAGTATCATGGAATTGATATGAATCCCTGTTCTGCAATCAATCGGGGCAACGGAGCGAGAGGATCGATGCAGTATAGCTTTACTATTGCTAATGGGGAAACTGAGGTTATCAGATTTTTCATTGCTGGAAGTGACCAGTCAATTGAGCACTTATGGACAAATTACAATGGGTTAAAAAAAGAATATTATCCCTTGTTTCATGAGAAAAAAGATCGCTACACCGATATTGACAGCAAATCAAAGCTCGAAATATCGGACAAAGGTTTTGAGCAAACCTTTCGATGGATAAAGTACAATACTGACTGGCTGATGAGGGAAGTTCCTCAGGTTGGAAGGGGACTATCAGCCGGCATTCCGGATTATCCATGGTGGTTTGGTGCTGACAATGCATATTCTATTCAGGGATTATTGGCTTCCGGAATGCACGAAGACGCATTGAGTACTATCGATTTAGTAATGAAGTTATCTCGTGAAGCCAATAATAGTAACGGAAGAATTATGCACGAAACCTCAACCAATGGGGTTGTGTTTAATCAGGGGAACCTCAATGAAACGCCTCACTTTATTCACACACTTTGGAAGGCTTACCAATGGACAGGAGACAAAACCATCATTGACAAGTATTATCTGGATGTCAAGAAAGGGATTGAATGGATTGAATCGCAGGACAAGGATGGCAATGGATATCCTGATGGCCCTGGTATGATGGAGATACATGGTTTGCACTCTGAAATGATCGATGTTGCAGTTTACCAGGCAGCAGCTTATCGTGCTGCTGCCAATTTTGCCTCTGAGGTGGGTGATGGTAATAAGGCAAATAAATACAACGAAAAAGCCTCCGCCTTAGAGAAAAAAATCAATAATGAATGGTGGGTAGAAGATTTTAATTCTTACGCGGATTTCAGAACGAACCGTAGTCAGGCAATCGAACTAATTGAGGCCGCAATGGTCAGGGCGGATACCATTAATAAACTATTGGCCATTGAAGAGCTGAAGAAAACACTGAAAAAAGTTAGATCATCAGGTTCCGCAGGAAGCTTGAATGGGTATGTTGTTCATCATAACTGGGTAGTGAACACGCCCATGGAAATGAAAATAGCGGACGAACAAAAGGCAAAAAAAGCATTACAAACTGCACGAAATTATCGCAATCGTTTCGGGATGTATGTAACCGGAATGGACCGGGATGAATCGCAGGAAAAAGCTGAGCAATGGAAAGCTTTTAGTTATGTAGGTGCCGTGATGACACTCCCAACAGGTGTACAAGCAATTGCAGAATTAAATTATGGCAATCCAGATGAGGCATTGAAGTATTTAAAAATGTTGGAAAACTCATTTAGTTATGCCCTTCCCGGATCAATGTACGAAGTGAGCCCGGACTATGGCATGGTTGCCCAAGCCTGGAACATTTATGCTGTTGCTGTACCTGTTGTTGAGCATTTTTTTGGGATCAGGCCCAATGCCAATGAAAAAAGAATCACAATCAGTCCGTTGATGCCAACTGAATGGGAGTCAGCCACGCTCTCGAAGGTGCTGGTTGGTGATAATGAACTGAGCATAGAAAGGTCCACTAAAGGTGATGTGAAAATTTATACCATCAACCAAACTCAACCGATTTGGGAAATTGATTTTGTCTCTAAAGATATTTCCGCAATGAGAATCAATGGAGAAAATGTAAAATTTGATCCCGAATCTTCAGAAGTAGTTGTAACATTCTCAGGACAGGAGAATCGAATTGAAATTGAATAGGGCCCTGGAATTTGTGTTCCAGAGCCCTTTCAGTCCTTAAGCAGCTGCGAGAGCCTCCTTATTTTTCTTATCAAAATCGATTACGATTGGAGTGGCAATAAATACTGAGGAATAGGTTCCTATAAGTATGCCTACAATCAGGGCAAAAGAAAAGCCTTCCAAAACAGCACCACCAAACAAGAACAAGATTACGACCACAAACAGGGTTGTGGCCGAAGTGATCAATGTCCTGCTCAAAGTGCTATTCAGTGATTCGTTAAATACAGCTACAACATTGCTAGATGATTTCAATCCAAGCGTTTCACGTACCCTGTCAAACACAACCACGGTATCATTGAT
>JAJCYL010000704.1 GCA_029262955.1 Cytophagales bacterium
AATGAAATAACCATGGGGCCAATGTTGTCACGCATAGAATCGAAATGAAAATCTCTTACGACCCCAATAATTGTGACTTCATTTTTGCCAAAAAAAAGAAATTCCCCTAAACTCTTCAACTTTCTCCCCACCGGATCAGCATACCCAAAGCGCCTGGCTGCGGTTTCGTTTATCAGTACACTTGAAGAATCGGATACCAGTTGTGCAGAAAAATCACGCCCTGCTACGATCTCCATTCTCATGGTATTTACATAATCGTAGTCCACGCTCCATATCTGGCACCCTACTGCTTCATCAGCATTGCTGGCCTCTTTAGGTTGTAATGGTGAATCTGATCTCCAGCTATTAGTCGGTAAAAAACCAGTTATTGTAATATTCTCAATGGCTGGATTTTTGAGTAGCTGTTCCTTGAATGTAATAGATTGTGAGCCTAGTGTATGGGTGTTGTTTAAAATTAGTACTCCCTCTTTGTCAAACCCAAGGTTCTTATTTTGCACGAATTCGAGCTGGTTATAGACAACCGCAGTACCAACTATTAAAATTACCGACATCGTAAACTGAAAAACGACAAGAATACTCCTTACCACAATCCCTGATTTCCCGCTTTTCAATTGACCCTTAAGTACACGCACTGGTTTGAACCCAGATAAAATCAGAGCAGGATATATTCCGGCCAAAAGACCAATGGCAAATGTGGTAATCAATAGGTAGAACCAAAGTCGCTGTTCAAAGAGGGAAAGGATTCCAACTTCTTTCCCGGTAAGGTCTTCGAACATGGGCAGGAGTAAGTAGGTTAATCCCACCGCAATGACCATGGCCATAAAGCTAAACAGGATGGACTCTGTTAAGAATTGAGAAATCAACTGATATCTGAACGAGCCCAAAACCTTCCGTATCCCAACTTCTTTGCCTCTTATCGCCGCCCTGGCGGTTGATAAATTCATAAAGTTTATGCAGGCAATAAGTAGAATAAATATCCCAATTACGGTAAACAAATAAACGTATTCTATATCTCCATTGGCTTCTATTTCATTATCCTGTTGAGATTTAAGATGTATATCATCAAGTCCAATCAGAAAGTATTTCACATAGCTTCCTGATTGCATCAGTTGATCCCAGGTTGCTCCTACAAATCGCTCTAATTGTGGACCAAAATATTTGGGATATACCGATGAAAACTTATCTTCCAGCGCATTTGGATGGTTGGTTTCATCCAGTAGAAAGTAGGTGTGGTAGTTGTTACTTAGCCATACGCCATCCTTACTATTATTGTCTGAAAGCATACTTATTAGGACCTGAGGGTGAAAATGCGTGTTCGATGGCAAATCTTTTATTACACCGTCCACTCGAAATTGCTCACCTGAAGCGTCTGTCAAAGTTCTACCAACCGGGTTTGTTTGATCAAAGTATTTGGCTGCAACAGTTTCGTTGATTATTACCGAATTAGGCTCTAATAAGGAAGATTCCTTATTTCCATGAATGAACTCGAATGAGAAAATATCCAAAATTTCATGGTCCACATACATCAGATACTCTTGATTCAAGAACCTATCTCCTTTTCTGAATACAGAGGATCCCGTTCTTCGGACTCTTCCTGCAGAAACAATCTCCGGAAATTCAGATTTAAATGCCTCAGCCATAGGAGCTGGAGCAACAGCCATATCCCATTTATTATCTTGAAACTTTAAATCTGATGAGACACGATATATCCTGTCATAATTGGTAAAAAACTTATCATAACTCAGTTCATCTGTAATCCAAATAAGGATAAAAAGACAGCAACTCATTCCCAATGCCAATCCGGCAATATTGAGACCTGAGTAGAACTTGTATTTTGACAAATTTCTAAATGCGATTATTAAGTTTGACCTGACCATTGTTGTATAAATTATATTTTGAGTTGTAAATTTCTTTAGGGCAAAAGGTCTGAAAAAATGAAAGACGTGAAACCAATAAGTGGCAGTCGATTTCCATTTGCTATCCCCACAAATACGTGCGTAGTATTCATGTAAATCACCTTTGATCTCTTCAATGAACTCCTCCTTACAAAACCAATTAAGGAATTTATCAGCCAATGCCGGTGGTCTGTTGGCTGCCATTAAATCTTTTGAATTGATAGATCAGGAATCTGTGTCCAAAGGTTGACTTTTACATCCCTGCTTTGAAGTAGCGCTTTTTTGCCTGACGCAGTAATCTCAAACAGCCTCTTCCGTCTCCCTCCTCGTTCTTTAGTGGCTTGACCCAAAGTTGATGCGACGAACCCTTTAGTCTCTAATCTATTTAAGGTAGCATGAACGGCTCCTATGGTGGCAACTCTTCCTGTTTGAGCCTTGAATTCATCACATATTGCCAGGCCATATGCGCAATCCTTCAGGACAGCCACCATAAGTAAGACGAGTTCTTCAAACTCACCCAGATTCTCTTTACCCATGATTTATTTTATTTTATAGAACAAATATACGTGACAGTCTTTTGATTTGTTCTATAAAATAAAATAAATATCAATTTGCTAATACTTGAACTTGATGTTTCACAGGAAAATTTACCGATCGGGCAATGAAACACATTTTATTTGCTTTTTGATGAAGACTTTTTGCAACCTCAAGGTCACCTGATGAAATAGTTACTACAGGAAATAATGTAACTTCCGTAAACTCTCCACTTCCATCAGAATTTTCATTCATAACACCATTAGCTACATCACGATAATTTTCAACTACTATATCATTCACCGAACATAAGTGTAGATACCATAGCATATGGCAACTGGAGAGAGAAATAACCAGCATTTCTTCCGGATTATATTTTGAAGAATCTCCTTTGAAGTTTGGATCAGAGGAGCCGACAATGGACGGCTTACCACTAATTTTGATTTCATACAAACGATCATAAGAAGAATGGGACTTGGTCCCTGCTCCTGTGTTTCCTACCCATTCCAAGGCGGTCTCATAGTTGTGTGCTTTGGGCATAATTTGGTCCGTTTCATGAGTTCAAGGTAAATATGGCTCAAAATTTATTAATGAGTGGCCCATTAAATGACCGAACCATATAGACCAGGATTACTTACCAGTCAAGGTGGTTTAAAAGCAAGTCGATCAATGCTACCGGAATCCTGCAATATTAGAGCTCAAAATTTGCTACCTCGCCCTGATTCAACTACCAGTTGTTTCAAGTGGGTGTTGAAGTCATCGGCCTTTATTAGATCTTCCACTTTCAAATGCAACCTATACCGCCAATAGTGTGGTATTATTTCGGGGTGATTGATATGCTCATCCTGTGGGAAAACTCGACGCAATTTGCCATCCATAGCCAAAAGGTCTTGTATAGGAAATATGGCCCACATACTTGGTGAATAAAGATGTTGAGTAATAATTTGATCAATTATCCAAGGTTCACAATAGAAGGGAGCATCACCTGAATTACCAAGGATATTATTAAAAAACTCCTGC
>JAJCYL010000705.1 GCA_029262955.1 Cytophagales bacterium
GACCAGTTTTTAACCAAAGTACATCCAGCCTCAAAGGGTTGATACAGCCACTTATGAAAATCAATAGCGATTGAATCTGCGTTTTCCATTCCGGCAAATAGATTTTTGACTTTAGTTCCAGCCGCTAGGGCCCCATATGCACCATCCACATGATACCACATGTCATAGTGCCTGGCGATAGTGGCCAGTTGATCCAAAGGATCAATTGCCCCGGTATTAACGGTTCCGGCATTTCCTATCAAACAAAAGGGTTTTAATCCATCTTTTAGATCTTGTTCAATTTGCCCTCTAAGGATTTCGATATCAATGGTAAAATCTTGATGTGTTGGAATTTTACGGTAGTTGTCTGTGCCAATACCAAGGGTTTCGACACTTTTATCTACACAGTTGTGGACTTCCTCAGATGCATACACCACAAATGGATCAAAACCAAAAAGGCCTTTTTGCTTGATCCCTTCTTTTTCAAAATAGACATTTCTGGCTACAGTCAAGCCAGTTAAGTTCGCTGCTGACCCACCGCTAACCAACACCCCACCGGCATTTTTGTCATAACCTATAAACTCAGCCCCCCAACTGACCACTCGCCTTTCTAATTCACTAATTGCCGGGGCTAGATGCCACTTGCCAACATTTTGATTAATTGTAGCAGCTAACATCTCAGCAATAATTGAAATTTGTGTTCCACCAGCCATGACATACGCATACATGTTGGGACCCATGTTTAACGTCGCTGTATCAATGATCTTCTCTTTAACAATGTCGAGTAGCTGATCAGGGTTCATTCCATGCTCCGGAATTGATTCATCAAACCAATCCCGAACTATATCTGGTGTAAGTCCTGAGAAAGCTTTTGCCTCATTGAGACCCTCAAATCGATCAAGAATTATGTCACTTCCTCGATGAAGCAAGTCTCTAAACTCATTCTTATTGAAATCAAGTGAATTCATACAATTTAAACTTATTTAAAAGTGAATAAATTATAATGAGTGGACTAGGCGTTATCGTATATCCGGATAATTTCCCCTGAATTTTTACCCTCAATACTTCTCACATAGCCATTGATAACTTTAGGCCAGGGAATTGGGTTATGACCCGGAAAATAGTCTGCGTATACGTCAACTGAACCTTCAACTAAACCAGGAGACACCACATTGATGCGCTGGCCATTAAGTAACTCTAAAGCAGCAGCCTTGACAAAGCTGTGAACCGCACCATTTACCATAGCAGCACTGGTTGTCATGTCAACCGGATCGTCGGCCAGAACCCCTGTGGTTAGGGTAAAAGAACCGCCAGCATTCAGAGAGGATGTGCCTAATCTCACCAGGTTCACCTGCCCCATTAACTTGCTTCTTAAACCAATGTAAAAATCCTCTTCTGTAAGTTCTGAGAAAGGTGCCCATTTGGCTTCACCCGATGCATTGACGACAGCATCCACTTTCCCGATTTTTTTATACATTGATTCGATAGATTTAGCGTCGGAAATATCAACCCGGGCATCACCCTTTGATCTTCCTGCCACAATAACTTCGTGCTTTTTCGAAAAATGGGTAACTAACTGCTGACCAATTGTGCCATTACCGCCAACTACAATTATTTTCATAAGATTTGATTTATAGATCTTCTTTTAATTTTTTGATATAGGCCTTTATTGTCTTTTCATTTCTTTTGTAATAAGTCCATTTGCCATGGCGTGTAGGGATGACTAACGCTGCATTGTGCAATACGGACATAAAATGAGAGATGGTTGATTGGGACAATCCGGCTTTTTCCTGTATGTATTGAACGCAAACGCCAAAGTCGAAATGACCCAATTCCGCATGTGGAGGAAAGTTAGTCTCAGGATCTTTCAGCCACTGTAGAATATTCAGACGGGTTTTATTGGATAAAGCCTTATTCACTTCAATCACTTCCATACAGTGCGAATATATAATTAAATATCTAATTATATCGATATGTTAATATTGATTAAATTGGGAAGAGAAAATTAGCAAGAATATGGTGAACAATATTTTGAAGAAATTTGAGATGTTTGATGAGCTATGGACACCAAAGATCATTGGAGAACTGAATGGCCAGTATGTAAAGCTGGCAAAGATCAAGGATGAATTCGTTTGGCATAGCCACGAAAATGAAGATGAACTTTTTATGATTTTTAAAGGGACCCTAGTTATGGAGTTCAGAGATCGGGTGGAGAGAATTCAAGAAGGAGAGATGATTGTAGTGCCAAAAGGTGTGGAGCATTTCCCTCGTACCGAAAATGGCGAAATTGTCTGGGTGCTATTATTTGAGCCAATGGAAACGAAACATACCGGTCAGGTACAGCATGAAAAGACTGTAAATGATCAGCAATGGCTGTAGAAATGGTCAATCGGTGTGAATTAATTTTATCGATGGTTGTATACCATTGCATAAGAATGACAACTTTGTATTCAACTTAATCCTTGAATGATGAATAAGCTTTTTTTATTGCCGTTAGTTGGGTTTTTATCTTGCTCTTTACCAGAGCAGAATCCTGAAGTTGCCAAATGGGAAGCCCAAGCTGTTGAGGTCACCATTATTCGTGATAATTATGGCGTTCCTCATGTCTATGGCAAAACAGATGCAGATGCCGTTTTTGGACTTTTATATGCGCAATGTGAGGATGATTTCAATCGGGTTGAACAAAATTATATCTGGGCAACCGGTCGCTTAGCGGAAGTTGAGGGTGAAGCTGCAATTTATAGCGATTTAAGAGCTAATCTATTCATGACGCAAGACGAGGCCATTGCAAATTATGAGAATAGCCCGGATTGGTTGAAAAAATTATGTATTGCCTTTGCGGATGGTGTTAATTACTATCTATATACTCATCCGGAAGTGACGCCCAGATTGCTCACCAGATTTGAACCATGGATGCCTATGTACTTTAGCGAGGGCTCCATTGGTGGGGATATCGAACGAGTATCTACGGAGAGAATTAAAGCATTTTATGAGAACAAATCATTAGCATTGAATGCGTATGGAAATGGGTTAATGTATCCTGACCCGTATGAAGAACCAAAGGGATCAAATGGCTTCTCAATCTCAGGAGATCTTACCGAAAGCGGTGATGCCATGTTGTTGATCAATCCGCATACTTCCTTTTATTTCAGAGGAGAGGTTCACGCTGTAAGTGAAGAAGGGCTCAATGCCTATGGAGCGGTTACCTGGGGGCAATTTTTTATATATCAGGGCTTTAATGACAAGATGGGCTGGATGCATACTTCTACCTACACGGATGTAATAGATGAGTTTATTGAAGAGGTTACGGATAGCAATGGTCAATTCACTTATACTTATGGAGAGGAATCAAGGCCCGTTGAAACTTTGAGTGTGTCTCTTAAATACAAAGCTGGAGAGCAAATGAAGGAAAAGTCATTTCCTATATATAGAACACATCATGGGCCGATTACTCATATGATTGATGGCAATTGGGTATCTACAGCTATGATGTGGGAGCCAGTTAAAGCGCTCACACAGTCTTATACCAGGACTAAATTAGATACCCATGACGAATTCCGCAAAATGATGGACATCCGGACCAACTCATCCAATAATACTGTTTATGCTGATGCCGATGGAAATATAGGTTACTATCATGGAAATTTTGTGCCTGTAAGAGATGTGCAGTTTGATTTTAGCAAGCCAGTGGATGGTAGTAATCCAGCTACCGATTGGAAAGGTCTCCATACCGTTGATGAGGCGATCACAATTTTAAACCCAGCCAATGGTTGGATCCAGAATTGTAATTCTACCCCGTTTACTGCAGCAGCAGAGTTTAGCCCAAAGGTTGAAGATTACCCATACTACATGTCGGTTAATCAGGAGCAGTTCAGAGGGGTTCACGCTATAAAGATGCTGACCGGTCGTAGCGATTACACGTTAGATAAATTGATTGAGGTGGCTTATGATTCCTACTTACCTGGATTTGTTGATTTGATTCCTGGATTGATTAACGCTTATGATAAATCTAATAAAGATCCGAAGTTGAAGGGTGCAATTGAAGTGCTGAGGCAATGGGATTTTAGGGTATCCAAGGAATCTATTGCGATGTCATTGGCTCACTTCTACGCTACTCGATACAATGAATTTGGAGAGTTGCCTGAGAGAATGGGCCAGATGGATAAATTCAAATATTTTGGAACCAAATCTCCGGTTGGAGAAAGATTACAAATTTTTACCGATGTGGTTGATAAGCTTATAAATGATTTTGGGAAATGGGATGTTCCCTGGGCTGAGATTAACCGTTTTCAACGGATAACAGGAGATATTGAGCACCCGTTTGATGACGAGGCTGAGAGTTTACCGGTTGGGTTAGCTTCTGGTAGGTGGGGAGCGTTGGCTTCGTACGGTGCAGGACCCTATAAGAATTCGAAACGAATCTATGGTACCAGCGGGAACAGTTTCGTAGCCGTTGTTGAATTTGGAGACAAAGTGAAAGCCAAAAGTATGTTGGCCGGTGGTCAAAGTGGCGACCCAAGTTCAAAGCATTTTTATGACCAAGCTCAAAATTATGTTGACGTTGAATTTAAGGATGTTGCCTATTACCGTGAAGATGTAGAGAAAGTGGCTGAAGAGACCTATCAACCAGGGAATAGATATAAATAGCTATAAAAACCAGTAATCTTCTCCCATAAACAACTCATTCCTCTTGAGGTACTCTGTCATCTCAATTAATTGATGGTGTTCCGGATATACGGCGATCAATAATTGAAATGGACGAGCAATCTGGTCTAATTCAAAATGTTCAATCTCTTTATTATAAATCTTCATTGGATGATCATTAGGATAAAGTGTCATCCAGCTAAACGGGACATTCCATGAAATGAGGAGTCTTGCGGTCAACTTGCCTTTCTTATTGGTACCCCAAATGAGTAGTCGTGACTTTTCATTTAAGTCGTGACTGACAAAATGTTTCAGCTTAAGTCTAAAAAAGTTCTCCTGATTGTATTGATCAGATAATCTGCTAATCCTATTTGGGTGCTCTCTCCAATTGAGGATAATTTGAGGAATCGTTTTTATTTCAAAGTTTGACCGATACCATTTCAGGACAAGGTCATAATCTTCAGGGTAATTAAGTTCATCCAATATCTTGTGGTCCATCAATGCCTGTTTATGCGCCATCCATCCAGGGGATGCAATAACGCATTCACGATAAACCCATTTCCAATGATCGTTGTAATCAATTCTCTCATTCAACCATTTCTCATATTTTTGATAACCGGATGAAATGGGATGATCGCTGAAGTATTTCACCTTTCCAGTTACAATTGTATTTTTTTCAGTACCCTGAATCGCCTGAAACATTACGTTCAATCGATCGATTGGCATGACATCATCAGCATCCATTCTGGTGATAAATTTTCCCCTACATTGATGGAATGCTGTTTGTAATGCGATTATGATGCCATCACCTTCATTAGTACATAATCGAATTCGTGGATCATTGACAATAAAGGAGTGTATTATCACTACTGAATCGTCCGCGGAATGATCATCGACGATCACTAACTCCCAATCCTCTATTGATTGCTTCTGGATAGATTCCAGACAATCATGAAGATATTTGCCCGCATTTTTTACCGGTAAAATGATGCTGATTAATGGAGACTGCACTTAATTGTCCTTAGGGTGACAGATAGGAGATTTGTGTGGTTGGATCCCCTGCCTGCAAGGCAGGGGACCTGCCCAAATGTCATGTTATTTTGCGTGTTTGGAAATCCAAATATTAAATCTTTAGGGTGACAGTGCAATTTAGTGTAGTATCAGCCCCAATTCATGAAGGGTTATTCGATTATCTTCTCACATACGGGAATGGAAAGGCAGGCAGCACAACCAGGAATGCTAAGGGGTTTGAATTCGGTTTTATTCTCAGTTTCTTGATTTTGGCCCAAGTCTAAACCTGGTACCAAGCTTAGATTGTGAAACTACGTGAAAGTTAAGGCTGGCAGATTGCTCTATAATTGCATTATTAAATTCAGAGGGTTTAACTCTTCTTCAAAAGAACACCTAATGAAATCTCTATACCCTCCAGAGAGGTTTTGGCGTCAGGAAATGAGGCATTAACGGTTTGGATTACATCGCCTTCCGCCCCACCAGTATATGTACCTTCTAAAGCTGCATTTGAGGTTCCCTTGAGGTAACTAACTCCAGCTGTGATAGAAAAATTACTACTCACGTTAAATTCGAGAGATGTACCAGCAATCCATCCAAAACCAAGACGGTTTTCCATATCAAGATCAGCATTGGCAACCTGCCACCCTTCAAAATCTCTAATTGCCCTATCCATATTACCCCGGTTTAATCTGGGATTTAAATGATAGTAGCTAAAGCCGCCGCCTTTGATTTTAAATGTGACATATTTGGAACTCAATCCCAGCACTACCTGAAGTGGCACCAAAACAGAAAAGTGAGGTCCGGTTAGGGGTTTGTTGGCCTCGAACGGTAGATCTGTCATGGCTAATCCACCTATAGAATAAAGGGTAAAGCCGGTTTCCAATTCAAACAAACCAAAATCCAATCCCAAGCCGCGAACAGAGAAGGGGCTTACGGGAGCCGATAAATACCCATCTTTTGGGATTAGGTAGGAAAATGACAAACCTTGTGAAAAAGCTGACTGGCCGATTCCAATCAGGAGCCCGGCTAAAATTATTTTATAAGATTTTTTCATAAAAAAAATAAAAATGAGGATATAGCTTAAATAGGCGGT
>JAJCYL010000706.1 GCA_029262955.1 Cytophagales bacterium
GTTGGGAATTGAAGAAGACGAATGGCGACTTGGAAGCTTCTTTACCAGGGGAGCTAAGAATATCGTTCCCGGTGGGGGAGGTAGCGTAGGCACTCCTATAGGTCTGATGAAATTTCTTGTTGCCCTGGAGCGTGGCAAGATCATTGATGAGACTTCCAGTCTTGAAATTAAGCGATTGATGTACATGACAGATCGAAGAATCCGTTATGCCGGTGCTGCTATACTTTCAGAGGCCGCTGTCTATTTCAAATCCGGCAGTCTTTACAAATGCAAACCGGAAGAAGATTTTCAATGTAAAAAGTATCATGGGAATGTTGACAATTTCATGAATTCCGTGGCCATCATTGAGCATCCGGATAGTACCAAATACATGGTAGTATTGATGTCAAATGTGCTTAAGAAGAATTCCAGTGGAGATCACTACGGCTTAGCCACCCAAATCGACCGAATTATTAAAAAGCGGGAGTAAAAGAGTATTTGTGATCAATGGGGGTTGAAATATGGTTGATTGGGCTTCTGGCAACTCTGTTGTTTCCAACAGCCGTCATTCCTTTAAATATATTAGGATACAATATCCCAAATTGGGAAACATATTAACTTCCACTAACTTGTAAGGTTGAGGATAATCGCATTTAGAACTTTACGGGAGTTTTTTGATAAGCCTGGAAATGGTGATTCTAAAACTCATTTGAAGGCGTGGTATCATGATGCTAAAACATCAGAATGGAAAAATTCCAACGAATTAAAACAACAATACAAAAACTCAAGTATTGTTGAGAGGGAAGAGTGGTATTCAACATTAAAGGAAATGCTTATCGGTTGATTGTTGCGATTGATTACGAGTTCCAGGTGATCTTTATTCGTTTTATTGGAACGCATACCGAATATGATAAAATTGACGTTAAAACAATTTGACTATGGAAATAAAGCCCATTAAATCGGAGCGGGACTATAATGAATTACTCCATCGGATAGAAAAGTTGTGGGGATCAAAGAAGGATACACCAGAAGGAGATGAATTGGATTTGCTGGTAACTTTGGTTGAATCCTATGAAATGAAGCACTATCCGATTGCTCCACCGGATCCAATTGATGCGATTAAATTCAGAATGGAGCAAATGGGAATGACAAAGGCGGATATGGTAAAATATCTTGGAAGCCAAAGCCGTGTAAGTGAGATTCTGAATCGAAAAAGAAAATTGACATTAGGGATGATTAGATCATTGTACAAAGATCTTAAAATATCTCCAGAGATATTGTTGGCTTAGGGTTAGTTGAAATACCTATCAAGTATTTATTTGATGGCTACTAAAGCCTCATTTGCAAAAGTTCTTATTTTAACGTTTTCATCTTCCTCATATAGTTCCACCAGACTGATATATTTTTTATCCTTGAGTACCTTTATTAGGTAGAGCACCGCCAGCTTTAATTTCAAATCATTCCCCTCCAGCAATATCTTGAAACAGTCATGTTGACTATTCACCTTTAAGTTAAGGTTTTCGATGGCTTCGCTTGAGATGCTTTCCAATAAGGCAGTCTCCACCAATGGCATCAAAACTTTCTTCAAATTGGCATCCAGGAGATTGTCCAGAAATTCCATGGCGTTATTGCGCAGATCCGGTTTCTTACTTTGAATGCCATCGTAAATCGGCATAATATCCTCAAGAGAGTATTTGAGGCCGAGTAAGTAAAAAATCCGCTCAAGATTGCCATCCAGCCGTCTTTCCAATAAATCGATCAGGCTATTTCTGGCATCAATCAGTTGTTCAGGCTCACTTTTGTTTTTTCGGGTGTTCTGAATGTAGAGTACTGAAAGAGTGTCCTGATAATTATCTGCCTCATCCATAATCAGTCCGATGATGGCCTCTTTATCTACCGTCAAATGAGGAAATTTGATTTTTAGATTGTTTAGAGCTTTTAGAGCTTTTGATCGGGTCGCAATATTGGTATTGGTGGTCATTTGGAGCAAAAGCTTTACTGATTTTTGTGAATCAATTTGCTCCAATACATCCGCAACATTGCGCAAGTCATCACCATTCTGATTTTTTTCCAGCAGCCTGGATAATTCATCAACTAAACCGACTCCAAAATTGATTAAAGCTTTTTTTGCCTGAAGCTGGTAATTCTTATGATTCAGTAACCTCACCAGTGGCAAAATCATTTGACACTCGTCAGTAAAGGCAGCTGCTTGAATGGCAGCATTCACCAGTTCTTCATTCTCATGCTCCAAATGATTTTCAACTACAGGATATAACTCCTCAAAACTCCCGAAACCGATGGCTTTCAACAAATTAGCGGTCACAATAATACTGCCAGTGGGTTCTGGTTCTCCGGAGTGGTTATCCAATTGTCGAAGGATCCTCTCCTTTAAGTCAAATTTCTCCTTTAAAGCCGGATTGTCGCGGGTCTCAAGTGCTAAGCTTACCAGCGCTGCGCCACGCACATTATGATTTTCATTTTCAAGGAATTCTGACATCAATTCTTCTAACTGTTGTGGAGTATGTTCAATCAGATAATCAAACGCAGCAATCCTCACTTCATCCGCCGTGTCTTTGGTTAACGCTCTAATCTTCTCTGCTGCCAATGGGGTTTTATAATAATAAAGTAGTTGAAGTGCCTGAGCCCTTACTTTAACATTAGAGTGATTTAACAACTTTTGAAGTGGTTCAAAAAACCGGGCATGACTTACTTCTCTTAGTTTCTTTAATACATACAGAATTTGACTCTCTGTGCCACTATTGAGGACTTTTATTAATCCACCAATTACGGAAGAGTCGCTGAGATCAATTTTATCTTCCTTCTTGATCTCATGACCACTGGCAATGTTTAGTTTAAATGTATTCAGGTACTCGCCTTTGACAAAGAAGACCAGGAAAATCCAGGCTCCAATCAACACTATGATAATTACACTGATTACTTCCGAAGACAATTCCAGGCCCCGAACAACAAAAATGAGAATCAATCCACCAATGCCGGTCGCAAGACTATCGACGAAAACATCAATAAAAGTCTTTGTCTGATTCTTAATTTCGATTAGTATAGGCAGTGCTAATAACTCTATTCCTGACCTATTCACAGATTGTTTGATACTGCCCTCATTAACTCTCATTAAAATGGCAACCCACAATTGCGGAATAAACATCAATAGAATGGTTGGCATTAAGATAGCTACCGGCAAAACGAACAATGAAAATCCAACGCCATAAACTCCAACCACTTTTTTTGTAAAGAAAAGCTGAATGACAAGCGAGATGACGTTCATAGTTGAAAACCAGAAGCCAAAAAAGGAAGCTAACTCATCCGGGTCATCGATTGAACTGGTGGCCAATGCACTAAATTGGAAATCAACCAGCTTGGAGACTATTACAGTAATGCCTACGATCCCAGCTATAAGTGAAAGATGCCTCGATTTTTTGATTAGTTGAAATGGATGCTCAGAAAACCCTTTGGAGCGTTTTCGCTGTCGCATCGGAGTTTGGTTGGGTACAACATGTTTCTTCCAAAGATTATTAGTGAGAGGTATACAAATGGATAGCAAAATCACACCTAAAAACAAGAGGTTTTCGCTTCCCACCCGGGTTGCCATAATTGAAGTCAGGTATCCGCCAAATATCCCTCCGCCAATAGCTCCAGCTCCGATAAAACCAAACAGTCGCTTTGCCTCACGTGCATTAAGCACAATGTTCGCTAATATCCAAAATTGTGAGGCTGACAAAACACCAAACAGGGCAACCCCAATATAGAAAAGGTATAAGACCCAGTCTTCCAATAAATTGAACTTTAGGAGGGCTCCTAAAATCAGCAGGCAAACGACAGATATAACATAGGTTTTTTTAATTATTTTTATAAGTGAAGACTGAAGCAGTGCTCTTGCATAAACTGTAGACAAGAGTGCCGCGGATACGGCAACCAGAATAAAAGCTACTGGAAGATTACCAACGCCAAACCGATCAAGAAATAGTGCATTTACTGTTGGCTTCAGGATTAAAATCACAGTAACAACCAGGAAAATATTGGCCTGAAGCATG
>JAJCYL010000707.1 GCA_029262955.1 Cytophagales bacterium
CTTTTCAATTTTTCTGGCGGCATCGGCCGTTTTGTTCTCTAGTTTCATTGGATTTGATTCAATAGCTCAGGCTGGGGGAGAAGCTAAAAATCCTGGAAAATCGCTTCCTTTAGCTATTATCACAGCCATTGTTTCTGTGGGCCTTTTCTATTTTTTATTTACTGCCGCCGTTTATCATGCGGTTCCCTGGGGTTTTATTGCTGAAAAATCATTAGTGCAGGATGTGACTGCCCCGGGATTGTTGAGTTATCTATTACCGGCTGGATGGGCTGTGGCAATTGTTGCAGGTGCTGCAATAGCCCTGGCCAATGATCTGCCTGCCATGCTATTAGCAGTTTCAAGGTTGATGTTTGCCTGGGCAGAAGATGAAATATTCCCAAAACAAGTCGCAGAAATCCATTCCAGGTGGCACACTCCTCATATCGCCATCATTCTCAGTGGAGTTATGGCCAGCATTGGAATATTAGGCAGTCACTTTGCTGGTGATTTCTTCCTGGGTATCGATATTTTAGTTACCTCCATGTTGGTTAACTTTTTGTTAATGTGTTTGTCAGTGCTAGTGCTCCCCACTCGAAATAAGGAGATTGCATCAAGGATAACAGTAGTTAAATCCAGGAAGATACAGCAAATCGTAGCCTCGATTGGGATTTTCTTGCTAGTTGGTTTTCTTATAATTCACATTGCCAAAGACATCACCGCAGATGTCAGTGCCTGGTATTTTCATTCAACACCAATTTGGCTTATTGTAATGGGGCTGGCATCACTGATATTTATCAGAGAAATGAGAAAATTGAAGAAGACCGGGGTTAATGTGCAAGATATATTTTCAAAGCTACCACCTGAATAAATTATGATTGAAAAGTGTCAATTGGCTCCAGGCCTAGAAATCTCAAGGGTATTAACCGGATTATGGCAAATTGCTGACCTTGAAAGGGATGGTAAGGACTTGGATCCACATTCCTCAGCCCTTTCCATGAAATCTTATGTCGACGCTCAGTTTCACACTTTTGATATGGCAGATCACTACGGATCCGCTGAAGTGATTGCCGGTGCTTATGGTCAGTTGTATCCGGGCACTGCCCAGATGTTTACTAAGTGGGTTCCCAAACCAGGAAGGCTTTCTAAGGTTGAGGTTAGAAGTGCCATTCAAAAATCATTGACGCGATTGCAGACTGATTCAATAGATCTTTTACAATATCATGCATGGAATTACGCTGATGCTGCATACCTCGATCAACTATTCTATTTACAGGAATTAAAGGACGAAGGTTTAATTAAACATTTAGGCCTGACAAATTTTGACGCTCCTCATTTGAGAGTTGTTAAAACAAGTGGAGTTGACATTGTATCCAATCAAATTTGCTATTCTCTTTTAGATCAACGAGCATCTCAAGAAATGACTGTCACCTGTGAAGAGTTGGGGATAAAAATTCTTGCATTTGGAACTGTAGCCGGAGGATTTTTGACGGAAAAATGGTTAGGTAAACCAGAACCAAATTGGGATCAAATAAGCAATTGGTCCCTCATGAAATACAAGCGATTCATAGATGTAGCGGGTGGTTGGGAAGAATATCAGCAAGTATTGGATGTTCTCAAAAGAATTGCACTGAAGAACGAAGTTTCTGTGGCTAATGTGGCTTCTAAGTACATACTCAGTCAGCCGGCAGTGGCTGGAGTGATTATTGGTGCAAGATTGGGTCAAAGTGAACATATAGCAGACAACACTAAGCTGTTTGAATTCTCTTTGTCACAGGAAGATCAGAAGTCAATCTCCACCATTTTATCTACTCTCCAACCAATTCCCGGCAGATGTGGGGACGAATATCGGAAGCCTCCATTTTTGACTGCTTCTGGAGATTTGAGCCATCATTTGGACTCAATTCCCAAACCTTTTGAGGCCGTCGAAGGTGTTAATGGAACAAAAGTGTTGAGTGGAACTACTTGGGAAAAGGAGTTTGGCTATTGTAGAGCTATTAAAAGAGGTGACCGCATTGTAGTTGCCGGTACTACAGCCTCACATGGGGATCAATTAATCGGTGGAGAAGATCCCCGAGCACAGGCTCATTTTGTGATTGATAAAATTGAAGGGGCAATTCAATCGCTGGGTGGACATTTGGAAGATGTCATACGCACAAGGATTTATGTCCAAAACTTAGATGATTGGGAGCCGATTGCTAAAGCCCATGGTGAACGATTCAGAGATATCCAACCAGTAAATACTTTGGTTCATGCCAATCTTGTTGGCGAAGAGTATTTAGTTGAAATCGAGGCCGAGGCCGTAATTAGTAGTGATGCCAATCCAATGCCGTTGATTGGTTAATGGACTGGGGAAATTTCAGTGCTGAGAATAAGGATGAAACTGCCCCTACGTTCATGTTAAACGGTGTTTTTAACCCGGATTTGTCATTAGAGTTTTGTTATGAAGGGTTAAAGCACAAGAAAATCAAGTACTTAGGTCGAGGAGGCATAGCATCGCTATGGTGACGAGCCAATCACATGTTAAGTGCTTGATTTTGAAGTGATTTGACCATG
>JAJCYL010000708.1 GCA_029262955.1 Cytophagales bacterium
TGGTCGGCTATCCGAACAACCGGTCAGGAACTACTTTTCTCAAACTCTTGAATTTATATCGGACTAGCTTCGTATCCTCAGAATACAAAGGTCAATAATGTGAGGTGTTTTCCCGGGATTGCATGGTTTTAATTAGACGTACTGAGTATAAATACTCAAATATGGGCAATTCAGTCATATAAATTTGGTAATTAAGCGGATCATAGTATGCGGAATATTCGACGATTAGTATATTAGACACCCACTACTTAACTAAACCAAATGAGAAAAATGAATTTATCCAGATTGAAATTATTTTTAGTAGGTTCTACGATCCTATTATTCTCTTGTGAGGGTCCTGAAGGTGAAATTGGGCCAGCCGGATCCACAGGGGCCGCTGGTGCAGCAGGACAAACGGGGCCTACAGGGCCCACCGGTCCTACAGGACCCACCGGACCCACGGGTGCTCAGGGAGTGACGGGATCTCAAGGTCCCGCAGGTCCGGGGACTGATTTTCTCTATACAGATTTCCAGACTGAAATTCCATCCTGGATTAGCCAAAATTCAAACGATAATGGAAATTGGACTAGATTAACGGGTGGATTCAATATCACAGGAACCACAACCGGTGATTTAAACACAAACGTTACTATGACCAGTCCAAATAATGGAGCAGTTGGAACTCTGACAAATAATGAATTCGTGGAAGTAAGCATTGATATAGAAAGTCAGACAGCCAGTATTGTTGATTTTGATGCCTGGATAAAAAGTGAGCAGGGTTTTGACTTTTTGACCTGGAGACTAAACGGTCAGGCGATTAATGGTATTTCTGGTAATGGAGGCCCTTTTTCAATTAATTTTGAAATACCTGAAGGGTCAAATACGATTAGTTTTAGGTATGCTAAAGACGCCTCTAACTCGGATCCGGTGGATGTAGCGTATATCGATAACCTCCTCATCGATAATATCACAAGTGGCCGGTATAGAAGAACTGAGGCCGAATTTCCGGAGGGAGTCACATCCTATTCGGATCGGGGTAATTATAAAAAGTAAGAGCGGTTTCAATGCACAAAATAGCTCTATGTAATTGGAAAGTTTTGACAGAACAATAAATGACTGCGCCTTAATAAATCTAAAATTGGGCGCAGTTACCGGTCATTCGTAAAACTCACTACTCAAATGAGTGCCGGTTGATTGATAAAAACTAAACAAACCTATATCCATGTTTGCTCAATGGCAATGATCGTATCCTTTCGCCAGTTGCGGCAAATATTGCATTTGTCAGTGCTGGCGCAATAGGAGGGGTTCCGGGTTCTCCAACACCTCCAGGATATTCATCAGAATTTATAATCCCAACGATCACTTCAGGCATGGTTTTCATTTTGACCATTGCGTAATTCGGGAAGTTGTTTTGAACAATCTTACCATCCTTCAAAGATATTTCGCCATATAGTGCGGCGGTAAGACCATAGACAATGCCGCTTTGCATTTGTGATTCTACAATACGGGGATTCACAACCTGTCCGCAATTAATCACGCAATAAACTTTGTCAACCTTAATGTTTTTACCCTCTAAGGTTATTTCAGCAACTTCCCCCACAATTGAGCCAAAAGATTCATGAAGCGCTATACCTCGAGATTTGTTCTCCTCTAATGGTGATCCCCAACCACTCATTTCTGCAACTTTGCTCAACACTTCTAAGTGCCGGGGAGAATCGCTAAGCATCTTCTTTCTAATTTCATAAGGATCCTGTCCCAGTTCATTTGCGCATTCGTCCATAAAACTCTCAGAGAAAAACGCGTTTTGGGAGTGACCAACGCTACGCCATGTCCCCACGTTCATGGGCAGTTCAATGGTTGTCAGATCTGTGTATGCAGCTTGCATTTTATAAGGTAAATGTCTCAAGCCTTCTGTAGAGGATGGGTCGTCTTCTGCGCTCATTGGCATTAATGGCACATTTCTCTTAAATAGTTGGGCTAACGCTCCCTGCGTTCCATTCTTCTTCTTCCAACCCAATATTTCATTGTCATCTAATCCAGCCTTCAATTGACTAATTACTGCTGGTCTGTAATAGTCATTCTTCATGTCTTCCTCGCGGGTATAAACCAATTGAATTGGGGTGCCCGGAAATCGTTTTGCAACCTTGGCAGCCTTTAAAACGAAATCTGTTTCACCTCGTCGTCCAAAGCCTCCTCCCAAATAGGTGATATTGGTTTTTACGTTACTCTTTTGTACCCCAGTTCCCTCTGAAACACCATTGACTACAAATGTTGCCGATTGGTTCCCGGTCCAGGCCTCAGCCTTATCTCCCTCATACAATACCGTGCAATTCATAGGTTCCATACAGGCATGAGCCAGGTAGGGGACCTCATATTCGGCTTCTAAAACTTTGGAAGATTTGGAGAGCACAGCTTCTATGTCTCCTTCATCTTCCCAAACTTTTGAAGGCTCTCCTTTTAATGATTCGCGCAATGAAAGTATGGCATCAGAGTATCCAGTCTCGCAAGGGGATTCTTCAACCTGCAACGCTAAAGCACCATTTTTCGCATGCCAGGTGGTGGATGCTATTACGGCGACTGACTCATCAATTTTGACTATGCCAATTACACCATCCATTAATTTAACCTGATCCTGGTTCGTAACCGCGGTTATTTTTCCACTTACAAGTGAGGGATGCCTTATGACGGCATACTTCATACCTGGCAACTTCACATCCAGTCCGAATTTCGCGGTCCCATTTACTTTTTCAGGGATGTCCAATCGGTCGACTGATTTGCCAATAATCTTAAAATCTTTTTTTCTCTTGAGCGGTGGATTTTCAGGTGCTATTTCATTTACGGCAGCACTAGCTAAATCTCCATAGGTCTTCCATTGACCGTTTACCTTGTTGAAGACACTGCCATTTTCAGCGAAACACTGGTCGGGGGTAGTTTCCCATTGTTTGGCTGCTGCAGATATAAGCATTTCACGGGCCATCGCACCCATCATTCGCTGGTAGTCATATTCATCTCTAACCGAAGTGCTACCACCAGTGATAATATTGGGCACCAGGGCGAACACTTTTTGCATCATAGTCAGACCATCTTCAATACTTCTTGGCGTATTGGCAGCCATAAAAAGGTTGGCGTATGGACTTTCAGCTTGTGGATGAACAACTTTTATCTTAGAAAGGTCAATCTCCAATTCCTCTGCAATAAGTTGTGGAAGTGAGGTATAAACACCCTGACACATTTCAATTTTTGCAACAGCA
>JAJCYL010000709.1 GCA_029262955.1 Cytophagales bacterium
GTAAGAGCCGGTAGAGCGGTTGCCAATGTTAGAGGTAATGGACCAGATATTAACATCGGACAGATTGCTGGACAAGCCAGGTCTGGAGATGCTATAGTAGTGGAAATAAGGAAGGTTCAAAGAGCGAATTTCCGTAATGAAATTGAGGACTTTAATAATTTCAGCCCTCGAATCATTAGTATTCCTATCAATTAAATAATGGGTGTTATGAATAAGTTATGTTATGTATTTTCTCTGCTTTTACTGTTGTCTGTTTTCGCTGATGCGAATGCACAGGAGCAAGTAACATCAGGGTATAATGAAAACTCCATTAGGCCAATACACGAATCTAACAAGATGTTCAAGAAGATTCTGTGGTGGAGAATGGATCTTTTGGAAAAGCAGAATTTACCTTTCTTCTCAAGGGATGGGGAAATTTCTAAGTTGATCATCGAAGCTGTTAAAGCCGACTTATTAGTTCCTTATGAGGATGATTCACTCAACAAAAGGATGTCTAAAGAGGTTTTTCTTGAAAACCTAAAGGTTCCTGATGATGGAGGTGATGCATTTACTCCTGAAGAAATTGCCGCTGGTTTTGGCCAACAAACTGAAGCGTCAGATGATCCGTTTGGTGGATTTCCTGGAGGTGGAGGTGATACTGAGGAGATTGCAGTTTCGGACGAGTTTCCGGTTAGGGATTTCTCATTGATTGAAATTAAGGAGGAAATGTATTTTGATAGGATTCGATCTCGGATGTATCATGATATAATGGCTTTTACTTTGATATTACCTGCGGATAAGAATCCAGCATTGTTTGAGAAGCCACTTGCAGCATTTAAGTATAAAGATTTGGTTGATTTATTTTATAAAACACCTGAAGATGCAATTTGGTATAACACTCAAAACTTTGCTGAACACAAAAATTTTGCAGATGCCTTCTTATTGAGATTGTTTAGTGCAAACCTCATCAAATATGCGAACCCAAAGGATCAGCGGATTGTTGAGATTTATGACAAGTCAAGAAAGGCAGGTCTAATTGCTTCTCAGCAATTGGAATATGAATTGATTGAATTTGAAAATGAACTATGGGAATATTAATTCCCAATAAATAGAATTGAAAAGCACCTAATTAGGTGCTTTTTTTTGTGGCCCTTCGAGATGATCCTTCACTATTTGTGCCTTGTGAAGACCAACAATCGCCGCTACATCAGTAATACTGGCATCCTTGATTTTACCTACCGAGCTGAATTGTCTAAAAAGTTTATCTCTTGTCGATGGACCGATTCCGGGTATTTCGTCTATCACTGAAATCAAGCTATTTGCACTCCTCTTATCTCTGTGAAATGTTATGGCGAACCTATGGGCTTCGTCTCTGATCCTTTGCAGGAGTTTTAAAGATTCTGATTTCTTACTTAAATGGACCGGAAGCGGATCATTCGGGAAGTATATTTCTTCAAGCCTCTTAGCAATACCAATGATTGGTATTTGACCATATAGTTGTAGAGACTGAAGAGCTTCTTTAGCAGCATTTAGTTGACCCTTACCACCATCTATCACAATCAGATTAGGCATGGGAGATTGCTCATCTTTAAGACGCTGATACCTCCGCGTAACAATTTCTTTCATTGACTCAAAGTCGTCCGGACCTTCAACTGTCTTTATGTTAAAATGCCTATAGTTCTTTTTGGAAGGTTTGCCATTGATGAAAGAGACAAGAGACGCAACTGGGGTAGACCCTTGAATATTACTGTTGTCAAAACATTCTATTTGTACAGGTAGATGTTTAAGCCTCAAATCACTTTTGAGAGTTTCCAGTAAGCGATTTTTGTTTACTGGTGTTTGCGTTTGAATCATTTGCTCTTTTTTATAGTAGAGCGCATTTTTAAGTGATAACTCAACGAGTTTTTTCTTATCTCCTCTTGACGGTATTGTAACAATGTCGTCTGTCCACAATTTCAACCTAATATTTGAAATAATCTCTCTATTGAGTTCCGAATATTTAAGTCTATAGTTTTCAATAATTAAAAGCAGTATATCTCTATCTTGTTCTTCTAGTTTCTTTTTTACCAAAACAGTATCCGCAAGATTTATTGCACCTTTCTTAATCCTCAAGAAATTTATTACAGCTGTTTTTTCGTCCGAAACGATTGTGAAAACGTCAATGTTCGTCAATTTCTGATTAACAATGATTGACCTTGATTGAAATTTATCCAGCATCTCGAACTTGACCTTAAACTTTTGAGCTAATTCGAAATCCAGCGCCTTGGATGAGGTTTCCATTTTACGCTTAAAGTAGTTTTTAACAATTGAAAGATTACCCTTTAAAATCTCCTTCGTATTTTGAATTTCTTCGTTGTAATCATCCTCATTTTGAAGTCCTTCACAAGGGCCCAGGCAATTATTCAAATGGTACTCAAGGCAAATTTTAAATTTTCCTGCGGCTATATTTTGTTCAGAGAGTTTTAAAGTACATGTTCTGATGGTATAGAGCTTCCGGATCAGTTCAAGCACATTGTTCATCGCCTTCACACTGGTATAAGGGCCAAAGTAATCTCCATCTGTCTTATTAAATCTTCTGGTTGAGATAACTCTTGGGAATCGCTCCTTTGTAACACATATAAAGGGAAAAGACTTGTCATCTTTTAAGTTGATATTGTATTTAGGTTGATACTGTTTGATGAGGTTATTCTCAAGCAGTAAAGCATCAAACTCAGAATTAACGATGGTAATTTCGATACCATTGATTTCTTTTACCATCCGAAAGGTTTTTCGATTGGTGATGTGTGACTTGGTAAAATAACTTGAAACGCGTTTTTTTAGATTTTTAGCCTTCCCAACATATATGAGTTCTTCAGCGGTGTTGAAGTACTTATAGATACCAGGTGATGCAGGAAGCTTTGAGAGTTCCTGCGGTGTTATTCGCGTATTCATCGCTCAGGTCAGAAAATGTCATCTTCATCAATATCATTTATATCGATTAAGAGCGAATCACTTGCATTCAAATATTGATTTCCTGATAATTCACAATCAAGTTCCACGCTTAATCGACTCAATGGCTTGGGAAAGGGTCCTTTATCGTAGTACAGTTGAGGGTCGTCATATACCTTGAGCATAAAATTATTCCATATCGGCATTGCTGTTCTGGCACCCTGTCCCATACCCCATGATTTGAAGTGAATGCTTCTCTCCTCACCTCCTACCCAGGCTCCGGCAACTAAATCTTTTGTAATGCCCATAAACCAACCATCTGATGCTCGCTGAGTTGTTCCTGTTTTACCCCCGACCTCATTGTTACTAAGTAACCTCGAATCTAGTCTGCGGGCTGTCCCGCCAACTTCTTCTGTCCCACCTTTTAGCATGTGCACCATCAAATAGGCGGTTTGTGCGTTTAGAGCTTCCTGTGTTCTAGGTACGAACTCTTCGATGACCCCTCCGGTTTTATC
>JAJCYL010000710.1 GCA_029262955.1 Cytophagales bacterium
TCCCCCGCTTTATGTAACATTTCAGCGCTCCATTTTTTTTCATCTACTGACGGCGGTTGCCTGGTGAAATAAGCAAAAGCAGAATGAACGGGACCACAAATTACTTCGGCTCCAGCAGCATGTGCTACGTCGATGGCCCACTTTAGTCTTTCCAGCCCTGCATTTCTTATGGCCTGATTTGGACTGGCAATATTAGTATCCTCCAGGAGAGAGGTTACGCAAGTCACACCCATATCCAGACTGGCAATTTGGTTTCCAATCGTTGTGTAGTGCGACACACCACCTTCGCCTAGTGGTATTTCAATACCCTGGAATCCAGTTTCCTTTAATTTATCAAAGACTTGATAATGTTGCTCTGTGACATGATTGGTCCAGAGCAACATGTTCATACCAATTTTCATGGAAAATTAAGCAGTCGTAGACTCTGCCTTTATTTTGCGCACCCAGAACAATAGTATAGTAAACAGCACGATCAAAATGGCTGGAAAAGTGACCATTGTACCTAAGGTTGCCTGACCCGCAACTAATTCTAACTCATCTCCCGTTAACCCGGAAGCTGCAGCTGTAACTTTGTCAGCATCGATCCAACTTCCAATAATTGGTTGAAATATAGAAGACGAAAACATGCCAATTGCACCAACGATGGACATGCCAAATGCGCCACTCTTTGGAATTTTATCTGCTATAAAACCAATCATATTTGGCCAAAAATAGGCAACTCCCAATGCAAAAAATATGGCTGCAACATAGGCCATGGCTCCAGTTTGGGTACTAAAAAGAAAGACGCCAATTGTAGCTAATACAGAAGATCCAAGAAGGACTCCTGTTTGATCGAATTTCTTAACCATGTCCCCACCAAAGAATCTTGCAACCGCCATTAGACCAGTAACCAGTGCCAAGATCAACATCGGTTGAGCACCACTTTTAGATAATATTAAACCTACCCATTGCTGAGGTCCGAATTCTGATATAGCTGTAAGTGCCATACAAATCATCATGAAAATAAATAGTGGTGAAATCATGGCTTTCACATTAGATGCAATAGATGCTTCTTCCTGAGTTTTAGCTTCAGGGAATTCCTCTCCATAGAATAAGTATGCATAAACAAGAGTCGGTAATAGGATCACCCATATCTGAGATTCCCATCCGAAACCGCCGTCAGTCATGAATTTACTGATAAGGCTGCCTAGTACAATACCTCCCGGGAACCACATATGGAAACGGTTCATCATTTTACTCATGGTATTGCCTTCAAAAGCATCAGCAATCATTGGATTACAAGCTGCTTCTGTACAACCGTTACCCAAGCCAATTAATAAGGTCGAAATCAGTAATCCCACATAGCTTCCGGAATATATAGTCATGATTATTCCGACAGCATGTGCCAAAAACGCAAACTGCATAATTCTTTTTCCACCTACTGAATGATAAATAAGGCCACCAACCACCATTGAGATGGGAAAGCCAAGAAACCACATCGAATTAATATATCCCAACTGCTCGGCCGACAAGTTTAACTCTTCCCCTAATTGCGGTAAGATTCCAGCCCGAATGCTAAAGGATAAGGCGGTAGTGATTAGGGCAAAACAACTGCCATAAAAAAGCTTTTTGTGATTATTGTCACTCATAATAATTACTGATTAGGTTAGAAGTCAAGTTGTATTAACCCTCGGAATTTACTAATTAAAATTAAAGGATTATAACAATTCCTTGATAGTAGAATCTTTTAAACCATGAATGGTGTTTTGGATACGGCCTTCAAATTGATTGCCGTTTACATCTTCGACCTTATAGGATATTGTCATTACATCAATCGGGGCTATATCAGGTATAATCAGCCTGACAGAAGCGCCATTCTTGTCCTGAACAACATCATCCACTGCAAGTGATTGCACATTGTATCTATCAGAACCATACTTATGGCTGCGAACCAGGTCCCACGTTTTGATTTCGAAATTCTCTGGTTTGAGTGATTCCGGATTCAATTTCGAATCAAAAGACAATTTGATTCCCACAGTCTCAGCACTAAGCGCAATGGGCAATGGTAAGGGGTTTCCGGTGTATCTCAACCTGTAAAACTCACCACCCCTCATCATTTGTGAAGTACCCCAAGCAGATAATCCACAGGCGTAAAGGTGTCCATCGGATGCGTTGAACCTACTCCTCATGACTCCGGTAAGGAACTTAATCCCAGGTAGGTCGATTACCCCCCCCTGCCTTTGACCATCAACCTCTTCATTCAACACTAATTGTATTTTACCATAACCATAAGACAAACTCAATAGGCTTCCATTCAATGGACCCCAACTCTCACTATCTACCCATATCAACTCGGAGGGGGACCTATCAAACTCCATATCGACCCAAACCATGGGTGCTTCCATTGCAGCCCTTGTTGTATCATCCGGCGGGTTATATCCCCACATATTGCCGTAAAACTTACTTGAACCATCCACTTCAACCCAGTTGACGCGATTCATTGGATTCCAATAACCCTGCTGATCCGTCACAATGAAACTACCATCCGGGTTGAGACATACGCCGTTTGCCGCACGAAATCCAGTGGCCACAATATCAGTTTTGGAACCATCCTTACTCACCTTGAGTAATGTTCCATGCTGAGGAATTAAAGCCTCTCGTGCATGGCGGCCACTTTTGGCATAATAGAGGTTGCCCTGGGCATCTGCCTGTAGCCCCATTGCAAACTCATGAAAATGATCTGTCACCTGGTGGTCATGATTAAAGCTTTCATAAAAATCTGTTTCCTCATCACCATTTAGATCCTTCAGGCGTACAATTTGATCTCGACAGGTAACGTAAATTTTTTCCTCCAACACTTTAATCCCCAATGGCTGAAAAAGCCCGGATGCAATTCTTTTCCATTGAAGGCTCCCTCTGTCTTCTGTTAGTCCAGTAACTTTCCAAACATCACCATCAGCGGTGCACAGTACCCCGACATTGCGATCAGCCATGAAATCAATTCCGCTTAATTTCATTCTTGATTTCCATGGATTATCAAACGGTGGAGTTAATTGATCGACAGCAATGAGCCCATCCTCTTTCCCTTTGGTTATGATTGTTTGCAAACGCTCTGGGTAATGTGCCGGACCTCCACTGGTATATTTCTTAAGTGATTCGGGATTGGGTGACCGCTCTATAAAGTCCTGTAACTCCGATGTCTTTGAGTTGGCAATAAATAACTTCAAGTTCGAGCGAACGCCCTTTTGAACTTCCATCACCATATAGCCATCTTCTTCAATTATCCGGGCTCCTTTCCCTTTCAACGAGACATGAGTACCTATTGGTGCTACCCTTGTTTTGATCATTTTACTCGAGGATGAAATATTGAAGGTTCGGGTAAATATTACCTGATCTTCATTCAATTCAACACCTGGTTTTTCCAAAATATTCGCATCTCCGACAGAATAGGATAGAATAACCTTGTCTTCAAAGTGATATAGCCCCTTGTAGTTTGCCCATTTCTTTGGTAAAGGTCCAAAACGACGCCCATCACGGGCTTTAAAGCGCATATCTTCAAATGATCCATTTGAAGGGTTAGCCCATCCTGGGCCAACTGGTGTCTCAAAATGTAATTCCCCTATTGTTCTGGGATAAGTTTCATGATTGTCGTTCAGCAAAATACCTTCCCAATCGATGAAGCCCTCACCTGTCCAACCACCAGCAACTCTCATTACATCATGATCAAATATCATCCATGTATTTCCCTGTGAAACACCTCCCATACCTTCATCCAACCTTATGGCAATTCCTTTATAAGCAAAATTGTTTTTAAGATAGTCTTCATCGGGATATGGTGATGGTCCCGGGGAGTGATATCGTGGAATCCCTGTTTCCCCATCCACCAGTTCATAGGTATTGATAAAGAAGTTCCCATAGTCCATATCCGACCATGGATGATAAGGTTTGGCTGAAGGGCCCTTATCAGTTCCTTTGGGGAGATCTGCAAGGTAATTAGTGCCTACCTCAAAGTATTCATTGGCATTATTCTGCTTAATGAACTTTTCTCGTATATATCCAATAACATCATACTTTTCCAATGGTGTGAGCGTAAGTTGAGGGGGCATTGAACCATGGCCTCTGGTTATGGTCTGATATAAAGAATAAGGATCATTACCGGCTTTAAAAGGTTGCTGCCAAAACTTATGCGACAAAGGGATTGAGCCTTCAATGTCTCTGTTTCCATGGCAATTAATACAATTGGAATTATAAATTCTATTTCCTCTCTCAAATCCATATCGGTCGAAAGAAGCTATCAATCCGGCATGATCAATATTTTTTTCAATATCCTGTACGTCTGACTCTGACAGGATATATTGAACATCTGGAGGGCTATATTGCGATACTGACTCCTTTACTCTTGTAGCCTCAAAAAGAAGCTTCTTATCAACACTAACCACATATCCACTAAAACTGTCCTCATTAAAACTGCCTTCTAGCTCAAACTTATCACCGAGGAATATCATTCTAAAGGACATCTTCGTTCCTTCAACAGTGATATTTTCTAATTCAATTAGTTCCATTTCAAATGAATCCAAGCTTCCAACGTACGAGTCATTCTCCTTACTCAACCTCATAATCCCTCCGACCTTATCCTCTTTTAAATCAATAACAAAGTCCCAGGACCCGGTAATTGGATTACTGTTACACCCAGACAGGATAAGAACCAGGAATAAAGACAGAATAAGCATTGAATAATCCGTTTTCATGTACATTTCTTAAGAGTATTAAGTTAAGATATCTGTTATTGCCCACTAAGCAAACCAATATTTTTAATCCGTTCAGTTGTTTTTGGTTCGGAAATATCTCCCAATAGTTAACGATGTTTGTTGTCCTGAAACAATTCATACACTGATCAAAACATGCAACTATTTCATTAAAAAGGCTTAATATTCAGCAAACATTAATAGATAAAGATTGGGAATGTATTTAGTAAATAAAGTCCTTGCGATCTGCTTAGGCAATATCAACGACCCCGATATTGCAACCTGGTTCAAGGAGAAACTATCATCAATAGATCAACCTTCCGCATTTTTTCTGACTTTCGGTATGATCAATAAAAAAATTGAAAGAGTAGCGGTCCAGACGGATGCTGAGCTTCTTGCAGCTCTTACAACCATCAATCCAGCCTTTGATAAAAGTACCTGGACGCTTGATGAGTACTGTAGGCTGGCATTGCTATTGAGCCTACCACCAGAGGAAAACGCTCAAAGAATTAAGACGTTACTTTCAACATCAGATATAAGAGAGCAGGTCATCATTTATAAATCCATTCAATACCTGACTAACCCTGAGGCTTTTCTACTTACAGTCATTGACGGCATCCGTACCAATATGGTCGATGTCTTTGATGCCATTACCGCCAACAACTCCTATCCTTTAAGATTCTTCGAAGAGAGTTCCTGGAACCAAATGGTCTTAAAATCGATATTTATGGAACGGCCTATCTTCAAAATCCTTGGTGTGGATAAACGAAGAAATGAGAAATTGGCCCTTATTTTACATGATTTTGTTCATGAACGTTGGTCAGCTCATCGGCCAGTCACACCTGAACTTTGGCGAATGATGGTCGGGCATATCAATGCGGATATTTTTGAGGATCTCAAGAAAGCAGCAAATGACAGCTCAGAATTATCCAGAATAGCTGCAATTAAGGTAATGAAAGAAAGTAATTTTGATGAAGGAACTAACTGGTTGAATTCACTCAAGGAGCCGCCCGCTGATATGAGTTGGGATGAAATTGGCCTACAAGTATTGGAAAAAAATAACAACTGAAATAGAATAATATAATGAAGTTTATAGATCCCCATATTCACATGACCTCACGTACCACCAGCGATTATGAGGCCATGCAAAAAGCAGGCATTGTAGCCATTATTGAACCGGCATTTTGGTTGGGGCAACCGCGTACAGAAGCAGGATCCTTCAAAGACTATTTCAGTAGTATCGTCGGGTGGGAACCTTTTCGGGCCTCCCAATTTGGGATCAAACACTATTGTACCATTGGCCTTAATTCTAAAGAAGCTAATAATGTGGAACTCTCAGAGAAAGTAATGGAATTATTACCACTTTATGCTTTAAAGGACAATGTAGTGGCCATTGGAGAAATTGGCTATGACGATCAAACGGAAGCTGAAGATAAATTTTTTCGAGCACAGATCGAACTGGCTAAAGAAGTGGAGCTCCCTATCATGGTACACACACCACATCGAGACAAAAAGAATGGGACTTTGCGCAGTATGGATGTATTGGAGGAACACAAATTTGATCCTTCAAAAGTAGTTATCGACCACAATAATGAAGAGACGGTTAAAAGCGTACTTGACAGAGGTTTTTGGGCAGCTTTTACAATTTATCCTAAAACCAAGATGGGTAGCGAACGGATGGTTGAAATAGTCCGTGAATACGGATCTGAGAGAATAATCGTCGATAGTTCTGCAGACTGGGGAGTGAGTGACCCCCTATCCGTCCCCAAAACGGCTAATTTAATGCTTGAAAAAGGCATCCCGGAGAAAGACGTTCACACTACCTGTTACCAAAATGCACTTAGCGCCTATGGGCAAAGTGGAAACATGAAAGAAAGTGATTGGTCTGATGGGGTGAATTACGATCAATCAATTCTTTATGGCGGCAATAGTGTATTGCGGGGTCAGGAACCAGCGAAATCCGGTTCTTCAAATATTGTTGAAAATTGAGCTGATAATCAGCAATGAAGATTTATCCGTTTTTGGTGCTGGTGCGTCCAGCCAACGTGGTGACTGCTATTTCCGACATTTTAGCCGGAGCGGCCCTTTCGGGGGTTCTTGCTACTGCATCTGAAAAGTTACCCTTTAACAATCTTCTTCTTCTTTGCATCTCAACCTCAGCCCTGTACGCAGGAGGTATAGTCTTCAACGATGTCTTCGATATTGAAACGGACAAAGTCGAAAGGCCAGAACGGCCCATTCCTTCAGGACAAGTTTCCCTCGAGTCTGCCTCCTTATTTGGCATGGCATTGTTAACAATTGGCCTTCTTTCTGCGGCATTAGTATCGTTAATCAGTTTTTATATTGCCATAGGCATTGTTATTTCAGCACTTTCCTATGATAAATTTTTCAAACATAATGTCATTACAGGACCAATAGTAATGGGCACCTGCCGTGGACTCAACTTATTGCTGGGAATGAGCATATTGATGCAAAACCTGCCGACTCTTTGGTTCATTAGCTTCATTCCACTTGTTTTTATAGCTGCAATAACCCTCACCAGTCAGGGAGAGGTGTTGGGGAATAACATCTTATCTATCACCACTGCATTAATTCTTGATTTAGGAATCTTTGTTACCATCCTCCTTCTAGGTTGGAGGGGCTTGCTGAGTTTTTGGACGGTACTACCATTTGCTCTCATCTGGTTTGGAATGAATGCTTATGCTAAATCAAGAGCTATCTCCACCAACACCTCAAAATATATTATGAATGCCGTTAAAATTGGAGTGATATCTCTTATACCCCTGAATGCCAGCTACGCAGCGGGAAGTAGCAACTGGATTGGGGGTCTAATCGTTTTATCATTGCTACCATTATCTTTGCTTTTATCCAAAAAATTTGCGGTCACATAAGAAAGCTAAGAGCCTGGGTGACAATTTGAATTATGAACATATCCCAAAAATTTACTATTGACTATCAATATAATATCGAGTTTACCCGAGATCTCTTTGATCCATCCAACCCAATTTTAAAAAATGCGCTGACCTCAAACGATTCAACCAAATCTACAAAGGCCGTTTTCGTAATTGATAAGGGTGTGATTGATTGTCATCCCAAACTTATTTCCAAGGTCACTTCCTACTTTGAGAATTTTTCTGAAATTGAGTTGGTTGCTATTCCCCTTATTGTAGCAGGTGGAGAAAAGACCAAGAATACGACAGATGAGTTTAATAAAACCCTGAGTCTAATTAACGAGGCCAAAATTGATCGCCATTCTTACTTGATAGCCATTGGCGGAGGTGCTGTGCTTGATATGGCAGGATTTGCTGCTTCAGTAGGACACAGAGGAATTCGACATATAAGAGTTCCTACTACCGTTCTGAGCCAAAACGATTCTGGAATAGGTGTTAAAAATGGCATCAACTACTTTGGAAAAAAGAATTTTATCGGTGCCTTTAGCCCTCCGGTTGCAGTTCTTAATGACATTACATTCTTGACCACATTGGATGATCGGGATTGGAGATCAGGGGTGGCTGAAGCCATCAAAGTGGCCCTAATCAAAGACGCCCAATTTTTCAACTGGATAGAGCAAAATTGCAGTGCAATTAATGATCGTAATCTGGAGGTCATGCAAAAGTTGATTTATGATTGTGCCAAATTACATGGTCATCATATTGCTTACGGAAATGACCCCTTTGAAATGGGTTCTTCCAGACCACTCGATTTTGGTCACTGGTCAGCACACAAATTAGAACAGCTATCTGAGTTTGATTTAAGGCATGGTGAAGCCGTAGCTATAGGCATCGCATTAGACGTCATTTATTCAAAGAAAATAGGCCTCTTGGATTCGGATTCTTGTGAG
>JAJCYL010000711.1 GCA_029262955.1 Cytophagales bacterium
TTGTGACTCCTTTCTTCCAAACCATGCTCTGAGACAGGCATTATGCACTAATCGAACTTCGGCCATTTTGTACAGTTGGTCCTAAGTTACACACGTCATCTCATTTTGTGTGTTTGGCTTGCCCAAAAATTAGGTCTCTGAGTGACGTTGTTATAAACGGTTTATAGAGTTGACATCTACTGAGTATCTTTCATTTCGAAATCCCAATTATGTTAAAAAACATACTTCAAAAGGTTGCCGACATCGAGTCTAATGAAGTAAGAGCAACGGCTTCATCTTTCCTTTTTGTATTTATCCTTATGGCTGCCTATTATATTTTAAGACCGGTTCGGGATGCAATGGCCAGCGATTGGTCTGATTCGGAGGTTAGCCAACTCTGGACTTTGAACTTCTTCATTAGCACTGGAATAGTAGCACTATATGGCTTCGTAGTTTCAAGGGTGAAGTTCAGTCGACTCGTACCATCTATTTACACCTTCTTTGCCGCAAGCTTCATACTTTTTTATCTGTCGATATCTTTATTCTCAGATCGCACATTCATTGACAAATCCTTTTATGTGTGGTTAAGTGTGTTCAGCATGTTTCACCTCTCGGTCTTCTGGAGTTACATGTCTGATCTCTTTAACAGAGAGCAGGCCAAACGGCTCTTTGCTATTATTGCCGCTGGAGCCAGCGCAGGAGCATTAATGGGTCCCCTTATCCCGACTCTGTTTGCTGGTATGGTAGGAACGGATGGCCTCACTTTGGTTGCAGCTCTTATGCTCATAATTCCTATTCCAATTATCATATACCTGGCAAAGCTCAAGGTGACTGATTTGCACAATGAGGATGTGAAAGCAGATTTGAGTGCCATTAAAATTGGAGGTAATCCGTTCGCTGGTTTCAAGTCTTTCGTGACCGATCCTTATTTACTTGCAATAGGGGCATTCATCTTACTTTATACCATGATTGGCTCATTCGTATATTTTGAACAGAAGAATCTGTTGGCAGAATTTGATAGGGCAACGCGTACTCAAATTTTAGGTGGTATTGACTGGATAATCAATGTTTTAACTTTTGGAGTCGCCTTCCTGGCCACCGGTCGAATTGTTAAAAAAATGGGCATGAGTTTTACCCTGGCATCTATCCCCGTATTAATATGTGCAGGGATACTAATCCTCGCTTTTGCTCCAATTATCACCGTTCTATTAGCACTTCAGGTCACCCGCAGAGCAGGAAATTACGCGGTAACCAAGCCAGCCAGAGAGATGTTATTTACCGAGGTAGATAAGGAAACCAGATTCAAAGCGAAACCTGTCATAGATGTTGTTGTTTACCGGGGAGGAGATACTATTACCGCCTGGTTATTCACAGGTCTGACTGAAGGGCTGGGTCTTGGATTTGCTACGGTTGGCATTATCGGAGGGGGAATAGCCGCTTTGTGGGCTGGAGTGGGCATTTTTATGGGAAAATTGTACGATAAAAAATAAACTATTGCTTTATCGTCCTTACTGAAAAAAACAGGCCCTCAAATGACCAAGATGAGGGTCAAATAGAAGGTATAAAATGGAGATTGTAATAGCGGGGACCTTAGAGACCTCAATAGTTAAGTCTATCTTTGCACTCCTAAATTTTGCTCAATGCCAAATATCGTTGCCATAGTTGGCCGGCCTAATGTCGGTAAATCCACTTTTTTCAATCGCTTAATCGAAAAAAGACAAGCCATCATGGATAATGAACCGGGTGTAACCAGAGATCGTCACTATGGCTATTCGGAATGGAATGGCAGACATTTCACTGCGATTGATACAGGTGGCTATGTGGTAGGCTCTACAGATATTTTTGAAGGAGCAATTCGTAAACAGGTCAAGCAAGCTCTGGATGAAGCTTCAGTGATAATTTTTCTTGTAAGTTGTCATGATGGGTTGACAGATTTGGATAAGGAATTTTCTAATATCTTGAGAGAGGTCTCTAAACCTTGTTTAATTGCAGCCAATAAGGCTGATACCAGCGAAAAGGCCATGATGGCCAATGAGTTTTACGCCATGGGCCTCCCGGGAGAAATCTATCCGATTTCATCCATGACCGGATCTGGATCTGGTGACCTACTTGATCAGGTAGTTAGTCATTTTGAAATTGATGAAGACACTGAAAGAGAGGAACTGCCCAAAATTGCAATTTTAGGTAGACCGAATGTGGGAAAGTCTTCTTTCCTCAATGCACTTTTAGGCAAGGACCGAAGCATTGTCACCGATTTGGCAGGCACAACCAGAGATGCGATTAATAGCCGATACAATCTGTATGGGAAAGACTTCTTATTGATTGATACAGCGGGGATAAGAAAAAAGTCTAAAGTAAGTGAAGACATAGAGTTCTATTCTGTCCTAAGAGCCATTCAGGCCCTGCAGGATAGCGACGTTTGTGTGGTAGTGGTGGATGCAACGAGGGGTTTCGAATCCCAGGACATGAACATTATATCCTTGGCACATCGCTACAAGAAAGGGGTGCTGATAATGGTCAATAAATGGGACTTGGTAGAAAAAGACCACAAAACTGCAGGTGAATTGAAGAAACAGATCGCTGAAAAGCTTGGGCCACTCAATTACGCGCCAGTTATTTTCACTTCAGTCCTCGAAAAGAAAAGAATCTTCCAGGCCATTGAATTGGCAATGAAGGTATATGATAATCGGGTAAGACGGGTTGCCACATCGGCTTTGAATGAAGTTATGCTGAAAGAAATTAATCACAATCCTCCTCCTTCCATTAAGGGAAAGTATATCAAGATAAAGTATGTCACCCAGTTGCCAACCAAGACCCCAACATTTGCTTTTTTTTGTAACCTCCCACAGTACATTAAAGAGCCTTATGAACGATTTCTTGTAAACAAATTGAGAAGTCATTTCGAGTTTACTGGTGTGCCCATAAAATTGGTTTTCAGAAAAAAGTAGCACACAATTTTTTATCTTTAAATAGCAATCAGTAGCTATTGATATGGATTCCAACAAATTAATACCTCTCGTTTTAATCATACTTCTAGCAGGATCTGTTACTTATTATGTCATGGACATTGATGAGAAAGTTGAAATAGAAATAACGGATGATTTGGACTTCGAATTAGAACGTGAGGTCGAATCGGCATTAAAAGAGGCGCTCAGGAATGTAGACGAGGCTGTTGAAGAAGCCATGGAGGAGATTGACGAAAACATCGATGAGGGAATCATTGAAACGGATGATAACCTTGATGATTTGATGGATGACCTCGATTCAGAACTCAGAGGTATTCACCGAGAGCTGGATGACATATTGGATGAGGTGCAACGTGAGATCGAAAGCTCTGAGGATGTTAGGATCAAGCGTGAGATGAGTAAAGAGGAAATAGACTTGGTCAAGAGAAGGGTAAAATCAATTGTGAAACGTATAATTGCCGAAGCAATTGATGACGAACCCAAGCTGGAAGATAAACCTTGACACCAATCCATACGACTCGCCAAATTTTTGAAAAATATGTTCCCGAGGCTGCGGTTGACTATTGTTCCGATCTTTTAAACCACTACGGTTTTCAGTTCAAAATCACGAGGTCAAGAAAAACTAAACTGGGAGATTACAGATTTCTCTCCCACACAAGGAAACATGTCATTACAGTCAATCATGACTTGAATAAGTTTCAGTTTTTGGTCACTTATCTTCATGAAGTTGCTCATTTAATAACTTTCGAGTCTCATCAGCATCGTGTTCAGCCGCATGGTATAGAATGGAAGCGCAATTTTAGTGAGTTGTTGGTGGATATGAATATTTCTTCGATCTTCCCCGAAGAATTGGGGTCAATTATTCAGTCCTATATTAAGAATCCCAAAGCATCCAGTTGTGCGGACCCCACGCTTTTCAAAGCACTGAGCAAATATGATGTAAAGAAGAATGGCGAAAAGTTCTTAGCTGATTTAAAACCTGGTGATGTATTTAGATTCAATAATCGGCTATTTCAAAAGGAGCTGAAGAAACGTACTCGTTCGGTGTGCCTGGATATGAAAACAGGAAAACAATACCTCATTCCAGAAGTAGCTACCGTCTATCCAAAAGACTTAAACCCAGATTTGTCATTAGAGTTTTGTGATGGAGGGTCAAAGTGATAGAAATTACGCGGCTTAGGCGAGAGGCATAGCCATAATTATGGTGATGAGCTAACCATGTGATGTGGCTGATAACAGGTATGGCATAAAATAGTGAGATCTATATCAGCACTAGCTTTCGACCTTTGAAGAGACCCTCCAGTTCCGGTGACGGACCAAGGTATTTGCCAGCAAACCCATCCAGTTCATCCAAAGTTTTGTCAGAAAGTAATTGGGCTATCTCATCCATTGCTTGTCCACAAATCATATAGGGCATATTGCCATAAAGAAACTTGTTACCCTTGCATTCCCCATAGATCTGATATTCCTCAACTTCGTTTCTATCAAGCCCTTTGATGAGACATTGGCTGGTGTAATTTGAAAGATCCGGTTCCTCATCAGTAACTCTGAACCTATCAGTATGCTTGCTCACATCTACCTTAGTCATGAAATACTTTTCGATACTTTCTACTGATTCTTTTGATAATTCGCTTCTGAAACCCTCTGCACAATTAATACAAATTGCATACTCAAATACGACATCCCAGGCTTTATACCCGGTGTATTTTCTTATGGCCTTTTCAATAATGTAATGGGTTTCCGGTTGGGTCAGATCCCTATCGCAAATTTTACAATTTTGAAAAGCCTCACCGGTTTCGTAAGACAAGAATTCTTTGGGTATATCAGTATACCTCATCCAATTATCTTTGTGCTAAACTTAGGAAGAATAATTTATTTTGCCCTATCAGAGATAATAAATGCAGTCGATCAACATACCTCAATATCACCCTAAGACCAAATCAATTGATGGCACCACTCACATTTATGACCTGACCAGAAAGAAATATCTGGTTCTTACCCCTGAAGAATTAGTAAGACAATCCTTCATCCACTACCTAACCAACGACCTCAATTACCCTCGAACGATGATTTCAATTGAGCGAGAAGTGAAAATTGGAGTGAAATCGAATCGCAGTGATATCAGGGTACTATCCAATGATGGAGCATGTTTTATGTTGATTGAATGTAAATCATTCAAGATAAAAGTAAATCAGAACACCTTTGACCAGGCAGCCAAATATTCATCTGGCCTAAAAGCGAAATATTTGGTTGCTACCAATGGAATTTCCACCTACTGCTGCTTAGTCGACCACTCCTTAAAAAAAGTAGACTTTATGACTGTATTACCAGATTATCCCAGCACTTAGTTAAGGTAACTATTGACATCGTTCATTGGTAGATTGAAGGCATCAGCAACACCTTGATAGACAATGTCACCATTAATGATATTCAGCCCGAGCTTCAACTCATCGTTGGTTGAACAAGCTTTTTGCCAACCATTATCAGCTAGCGCAATGGCATAGGGTAAGGTTGCATTGGTCAACGCCAAAGTAGAAGTATAAGGAACTGCTCCAGGCATATTGGCTACGCAGTAATGAACCACATCATCTATGATAAATACGGGGTCCTGGTGAGTAGTTGGCTTAGTGGTTTCAAAGCATCCTCCCTGATCAACGGCTACGTCCACTAACACAGTCCCGGGTCGCATGTCCTTTAGCATTTCTCTTGTAACTAATTTTGGAGCCTTTGCACCGGGTATGAGCACAGCTCCAATAATTAAATCGCTTTGTTTAATCAGCTCTCTTAAGACATACCCGTTAGAGATGATCGTGTCAACATTTGGGGGCATTACATCGTCCAGGTACCTCAATCGTTTGAGGTTGGTGTCAGCTATTGTTACATGAGCACCCAAACCAGCGGCCATTTTAGCAGCTTCAGTTCCGACGATTCCACCTCCAATGATTAAGACCTTCCCTGGCCTTACCCCGGGAACTCCACCGAGAAGGATGCCTCGCCCTTTCATCGGCTTTTCCAGCCACTTAGCTCCCTGCTGAACTGACATACGACCTGCTACTTCTGACATTGGTATCAGTAAAGGCAAGCTGCGGTCTGATTTTTCAACAGTTTCGTAGGCAAGGCAAACCGATTTGCTCTTCATCATAGCCATGGTTAGCGGCTCATACGAAGCAAAATGGAAATAGGTAAAGACTAACTGATCTTCTTTAATCAGATCATACTCGGGTTCAATGGGTTCCTTCACTTTCATAACCATCTCCGCGGCACCATAAACTTCTTCAATTGTCGGGAGTATTTTCGCTCCTGTGGCTTCATATTCCGAATCTGCGAAACCGCTTCCGTCTCCGGCAGTACTTTGTACAAACAATTGGTGACCGCGCCTTGTCAATTCACTTGCCCCGGCAGGGGTAAGGGCAACGCGATTCTCATTGTTTTTTATCTCCTTGGGAACTCCAATGATCATGTTTTAGGTGTTTAAATTTTTTAGATACCGACAAATATAGTTGACGAGATAAAATATAATTGAGGTCACTAAAAAATATTAGCCATTCATAGCTGAGGATGCCTATTGACTAAATAGTAAAAAAAAATTATACCATAGAATTTCATCGAATTAATTCATTATAATTAACCGTTAATAGCACATAAGCAAAATAATCTTTTGAATAATACTTTAATCGATGCTTTTTGCAACCGTTTGAAACTCATTTCAAGCTTGGTTACCAATTGGTAGCAAGCCTTGTTTTGGTTATTTTTGTTTACTGCGTTCCTAATTATTTTTGATATAACCCTTGAGTCGAGTGAGAGAAGCAAAGGCACTTACAAAACCATTTCTACCTGTAAAGGAAATATTAAATGATTACAAATTAGCTTGTGAAAGCAGAGAAGCTAGTTTACTCGGACGCAAAGAAGTTTTTAAGGGAAAAGCAAAATTCGGAATATTTGGTGATGGCAAGGAAGTAGCCCAAATAGCAATGGCTAAATCCTTTAAGAATGGTGACTTCAGATCAGGGTATTATAGGGATCAGACATTCATGATGGCCATCGATGGGCTAACCCTAAAGCAGTATTTTGCTCAGCTCTACGCCAACACAGATGTTGAAGCCGAACCAGCATCTGCAGGTCGATTGATGAACTCCCATTTCGCTAACAGACTACTGGATGAAAAAGGGGAGTGGAAAGATCTGACCAAATTAAAAAATAGTAGTGCAGATATATCCTGTACTGCGGGTCAGATGCCAAGATTAGTCGGTTTGGGCTATGCTTCTAAATTGTATCGTCACAATCCTGAACTGAAAAAGTTCACCAAATTTTCTAAGAATGGTAATGAAGTAGCCTTCGGAACTATTGGCAATGCATCTACATCTGAAGGGCAATTCTTTGAGTCGATGAACGCCATCGGGGTTTTACAGATTCCAGTGGTTATGTCTGTCTGGGATGATGATTATGGAATTTCAGTTCCCCAGGAGTATCATACTATCAAGAAAAGTATTTCAAAAGCACTTGAGGGTTTCCAGCGAACTGATGTAGACACTGGTTTTGAGATATTCACGGTTAAAGGCTGGAATTATGAAAGGCTTTGCCGGGTGTACAAGCATGCTTCAAAATTAGCCCGTGAGGAACATGTACCTGTGTTGATTCATGTCACGGAAATGACCCAGCCCCAAGGGCATTCTACCTCAGGGTCCCAGGAAAGATATAAGCCAAAGGATCGACTAGAATGGGAAAAGGAATTCGACTGTATACGTCAATTACGATTGTGGATACTTAAGAACGATTTGGCTTCAGAGGAGTTTCTGTCTGAAATGGAAGTGGGAGCAAAGCAAACTGCGAAAGAGGCGATGGCAAGTGCATGGGAAGATTTTATGACTC
>JAJCYL010000712.1 GCA_029262955.1 Cytophagales bacterium
TTCTTGGGGTCAGGACCAATGTACGGTACCGCCAAAGAATCACATTTAAAGGTTCAGGAACTGAGTGATGGTCAAATCATATGTAAACACGATTCTTATTTGGGTTTTCGCCATGGACCGAAAGCGGTGATTGACAATGACACTTTAGTCGTGTATCTCATGAGCAACAACAGCCATGCATCCAAATACGAGATAGACTTAATTCTTTCTATGAAAAATGGGAAAAATGCACTCTGCCAGATTGGAGTAATGGAAAAGGACATTGATGTCATCCGAACAGATCTGTCACTCATCATGAACACCGATTCTAGCCCGTCCATTGCTGAGGAGTTCCTGTCAGTATGTAGCATAATACCTGCTCAGATCATTGGGTTTTTTAAGTCCATGGACTTGGGACTTACGCCGGACAATCCCTCAGTGAGCGGGTCAATTTCGAGAGTAGTTGAGGGTGTAATCATTTACAATAAACCTCAATAACTTTGAAGAATCATCTCTTTCAACGCCCAAACTTCTGGATTAATGAAAAATCTTGACGTTTTAGTAGTAGGTGAACTGAATGTAGATCTCATCCTGGATGACATCCAGGGTTTTCCTGAGATTGGTAAAGAAATAATTGCGAATAAATTCACGGTCACTCTTGGCAGTAGCTCGGCAATTTTTGCCAGCAACCTAAGCTCTTTAGGCAATAAAGTAACCTTTTTAGGCAAAGTTGGTAATGATAGCTTCTCTCAACTTATAATTAGCAGCCTTGCTTCCAAGGGTGTTAATACTGAACTAATTCTAAGATCAGATGAATACAATACCGGTGCCACTATTGTAATGAACTACGATATGGATCGGGCAAACGTAACATTTCCTGGAGCAATGGAATATTTAGAGGTTCCAGAAGTAACTGATGACATCCTTGCCATGGCAAAACACTTGCACGTAAGTTCAATCTTCCTTCAGCCGTTACTAAAAAAAGACATTGTTACGCTCTTCAGCAGGGCCAAATCTATGGGTTTGACTACTTCAATGGATCCTCAGTGGGATCCTGAAGAAAAATGGGACTTGGATCTAATGAACCTCCTTCCCAATATTGATGTCTTCATGCCCAATATAAAAGAATTTAATCTCTTAACTGGTGAAAACGACCTGCACCATAGCCTGGAGAAAGTCAGGTCTTTTGCAAACAACATTATTATCAAAGACGGTGAAAATGGCGCTCATTTATGGGATGGCACTGAATTATATACCAAACCAGCATACTTAAATCCAAAGGTATCAGATTGTATTGGAGCAGGGGACAGCTTTAATGCCGGATTTATTCATCCTTATCTACAAGCTAAAGATTTAAAACATTGTGTTGAGACGGGAAATATAATTGGAGCGATAAGTACAACGCAACCGGGAGGAACGCAGGCATTTAAAGACAAAACTACAATTGAAGCCATCGCCAAAGAGCTCTTTTCCTTTGAATTAAAACTATGAAATTATACGAACATTTATTAAACAACAAAAAGGAAGGTAAAGCAACGCTTGCAGCAAATTTTTACAATTTCGAAACCCTTTCTGCCGTATTGACCGCCGCCAAAAAGCTTAACTCACCCATAATTCTTCAATTATCCGAAAGTTCCATCCGCTACATGGGATTAAAAGTTGCTAAGGGATTAGCTGATAAGGCAATCGAACAGTACGGAGTTACAGCATGGCTGCATATGGATCATGGTTCAGACGTTGATCTTGTGAAAGAATGCATTGATTGCGGATTCGACAGCGTGATGATTGATGCAAGCGAAAAGCCAATTGGAGACAATGTTCGCATTACAAGTGATATTGTCGACTATGCAAGATCTTACGATATAAATGTAGAAGCCGAATTGGGCTACATTGCTAAACTGGGTCAAGGGCAGAAAATGGTCTACACTCAGCCCGATGAAGCCAAGAACTTTGTCGAACAAACAGGAATAAATGCCCTTGCCATTGCGGTTGGTTCGGCCCATGGCTTTTACAAGGAAACACCACAATTGCAACTTGATCTTATTGAACAAATCAATGCAGCTACGCCTGCAGCACTTGTTTTGCATGGCAGTTCTGGTATACCACATGATCAATTACAGCGGGCAATCTCTCGAGGTATTACGAAAATCAATCTGGCCACAGAAATAAAAAACATCTTCATGAAAACCCTCCAAAAGGTACTGCAAGAGACAGATGAAATTGATCTCAGAGTCGTATTCCCAAAGGCAACTGAAAAAGCAACTGAATTAGTTTCTGAGAAACTCAGGGTTATTAATCTTGAGAAAATTATAAAAACTGCGCTATCAGTTATTATTTTCTTTACCTCAGGCAGTCTCTTTGCCCAAAACCCCGAAAATCTACTTCTGAAGGATTTCAAACCGGTCTCAATCTATAATACCCCAAAGACTGAGGTCAAAAAGGCTGCATACCCTGTAATTGACATGCATTCTCATGATTATGCCTCATCCCCGGATGAAGTAGAAAATTGGGTGAAAACCATGAAGGAAAAGGGAATAGAGAAAACAATTCTATTGACCGGGGCAACAGGAGTCAAATTCGACAGTTTAGTTTCGGTCTATTCGAAGTACGGCAATAAGTTCGATCTGTGGTGCGGTTTCGACTATTCCGGATATAAGGAGCCAGGCTGGACTAAAAAGGCCATCAAAGAGTTAGAAAGATGCAAAAACGCAGGTGCGAAAGGTATTGGAGAATTGGGAGACAAAGGTTTGGGGTTGAAGAATTCCTTTCCAATTCCAGCCTGGGGGATGCATTTTGATGATAAAAGAATGCAGCCCTTGTTAAAACGTTGTGGTGAATTGGGGATGCCGATAAATGTACATATCGCTGAACCTTATTGGATGTATCTTGATATGGATGGCACTAATGATGGCTTGATGAATGCTTATAACTGGGAAATAGACAAATCCAAAGAGGGTATCCTGTTACATCAAGAATTGATCCAAACACTTGAGAATTCAGTGAGCAACAATCCCCAAACAACGTTTATAGCCTGTCACGTGGCCAATTGCAGTCATGACCTTGAAATTCTGGGTAAGTTATTAGATACGTATAAAAATCTGTATGCGGACATCGCTGCCAGATATGCCGAGTTTTCTCCCACCCCCCGTCGAACAGAAGCTTTCTTCACAAAATACCAGGATAGAATTATCTACGGAACTGATATGGGTATGGATGCTGATATGTATGAAACAACCTTCAGAATACTAGAAAGTGGGGACGAACATTTTTACGAAAATGACTTGTTCGGTTATCACTGGCCACTATATGGTTTGAGTTTAAGTAATGAGGTCCTATCAAAAATATATTATGGAAATGCTACAAAGATTTTGGAAGCTAAATAAGCTTCATGCCTTCATATTGTTTACTGTCGGCTACTTGTTTTCGGGTTGCCAAAGCAATCAATTAGAAATAATTCATGGTAATCTAAAGCTCGAGCTTAATGAAAAGATGCATACACGAATCGCATCACTCTCAGAAAATTCAGATGTCATCAACAATCAATTTCAAGCTTCCGAAAACATCACCATTGACAACAAGATAATTAGTGATTTCAAAATAACGGAAGTGACGGAAAACACTTTCAATCAAGGTGAACTAAGTGGCAAATCATGGGCGATTAAGGGCATATCATCTGAAGGAATAGAAAAATCTCTCTCCATAAAAGCATATGATCAATTTCCGGACCTGCTAAGCACAACTGTAACTTATAGAAATACCGGCGATCGGACACCTTCCATCAATGAATGGATCAATCAAAATTATACCATTCAATCGAACAACTATGATCCTCCCTTCTGGGCATTTCAGGGAAGTTCTTCTACAGAAAGAGATGATTGGATTAAACCTATTAACTCGGGGTATTATCAAAAAAATTACATGGGAATGAACGACTCAGATTATGGCGGAGGGATTCCCGTAACTGACATTTGGACACCAAATTTTGGGGTCTCAATCGGACATTTAGCTCTTGTTCCCAAATTGGTGTCTTTACCCACAGAAATAGAGCCTGATGCAAACGACGTCTCCATTGGAATCAAGAAAGAATTTCCTTATCCAACCAGATTTGAACCCGGTTCTGAGGTAAAAACACTGGAAACCTTCGTCATGGTTCATAAAGGTGATTATTACAATGCACTTCAATCGTACTCCAAACTGATGCAGGCCAAGGGAATTAAAATCGTTGAACCGGAAGATGAGGCGTTTGAATCAATATGGTGTGCCTGGGGTTATATGCGCACTTTTACCCTTGATGAAGTCGTAGGCACTCTTCAGAAGGTTAAAGAGTTGAATATTAAATGGGCCGTACTTGATGATGGCTTTCAAATCGCGGAGGGAGACTGGAATGCTGATCCTAAGAAATTTCCTAGAGGAGATATAGAGATCAAAGAGTTGGTGGACAAAATTCACGAAACTGGTCTTAAAGCAAAACTTTGGTGGACACCCCTGGCCGCAGACCCTCATAGTGAAGCATTGAAGGAGAATCCGGAAATGGTTCTTTACCGGGAAGATGGTTCACCTCAGTTTATTACCTGGTGGGATGCTTATTATTTATCTCCTGCAAATCCAAAAACAATTGATCATACGAAAGATATTATAAACTTATTTATGAAGGATTGGGGTTTTGATGGCTTAAAAATGGATGGTCAGCACATGAACGCAGTTGCCCCGGATCACAATTGGAAAGTCGAATTAGAGTATCCGGAAAAATCCGTCGAGGAGCTTCCCGCCTTCTTTCAAATGATCTACGATGAGGCTCGGGCAATTAAACCTAATGCAGTCATTGAGAATTGTCCCTGTGGGACCTGTATGTCATATTACAATATGGCATCCATGAATCAGGCAGTCTCTTCCGACCCAACATCAAGTTGGCAAATAAGGCATAAAGGCAAAACCTATAAGGCCTTAATCCCAAACACCGCCTATTATGGCGATCATGTCGAATTAAGTGATAATGGGGACGATTTCGCCACCTCATTTGGCATTGGAGCTGTTCTTGGAACAAAATTCACCTGGCCAAGGGATAACCCTGACGTGAAACGCAGCTATTTATTGACTCCTGAAAAAGAGAAAGTCTGGAAAAAATGGTTTTCTCTTTATGATGAAAAAATGCTTTCTAAAGAGCAATACCTGGGAGATCTGTATGACATTGGCTATGACAAGCCTGAGACTCATGTAATTTCCAAAGATGGAATTCTCCACTATGCATTTTATGCCGATGAATGGGAAGGTGAGATTAAATTAAGGGGATTAGGTGAAGGCACTTACCAAATTCGGGATTATTTCAATAATGTCGATTTAGGAGAAGTGAATTCTACAAATTCAAGCATCTCAGCATCATTTGAACGGTTTCTATTAATAGAGGCACTTCCGAAATAAATGCACCAATTGATATAATATGAGTAAACTACGAAGAAGGAATTTCATTAAAAACTCTATCGCTGCTGGAATAGGCACATCCTTATTCAATGTCGATTCATCCACAGCCAAAGATAAATGGGATAAATCAGTATCAAAGGGCACTGTAGCTCCTAAAAAGGTCATCGTAGGAGGGGCAGGTATTGCCGGGTTATCTTGTGCGTATGAGTTAATGAAAATGGGTCATGAGGTAACGGTCCTTGAGGCTTCCGGGAGGCACGGGGGCCATGTACTTACAGCACATGATGGTTTGTCTGATGGCCTTTATGGAGATTATGGTCAAGAGCATTTTACAAAACCTGGCTACGACAAATATTGGGAGTATGTGAAGGAATTTAATCTTACCGCTCTTCCCTATCCCAGAAGAAAGAATCTGGTCAGAAGGATCAATGGGGTATTCTACACCGAGGAAATGCTTAAAGATCCAGCTATCCTCCGCCGATTTGGCTTTAATGCAGATGAAGTCAAATATCTCTCAGATAACCCATGGACCGAATTGCGAAGGATGTTTATTCATCCCTATCTGGATAAATTTAAAGACGAATATCAGCCTTTTGGCATTGGGTATGATCAATTAGATAGCGTTCCGATGGCGGATATCTATGTGAAGGAAGGGGCATCCAAGACGGCCCAGGATTTCTTGGGAGGAAGACATTCTTCTGCCTTGTTCGGATTATGGATGGCAGCAATCCTGAAAATTCGCGGAGTCCCATCATCTCCAACAGATATATATCGGCTAAAAGGTGGCAATCAATTGCTAACTGATGCCTTTGCGAAGAAACTTGGGCCCAAATTGTGGTTAAATTGCCAGATTAAAGCCATCACAAACAGCGACAAGGGAGTTAGTATATCCTATAGTCAACAAAGCCAGGTGAGTGAAATTTCAGCAGACTATTTTGTGAACTGCATTCCACTGCCGGCTTTCAAAAACATTCCTGTTAAACCCACCCTACCGGCTGGCAAACAATATGTGATCGATAATGTTCATTATGGCACTGAGCAAAGATTCGTGTTTCAGGCCAGTTCAAAATTTTGGGAAAAAGATGGCTTGAACATCAATATGGATTTAGACCATCCGGATTTAACGGAAGTATGGCACTCTTCGGAAGAAGTAGATACCCATCGGGTTATCTTACTTGGCGGAGGACCGGGAGGCATCTCTCCTCAACGTGCTCTCGCGGCATTTCGAGAAGTTTATCCCGGCAAGGATACTATTGAACAGGTAATTAGTAAGGATTGGTCAAAAGATGCTTTTTCACCTTATTGTGAACGTCGATCCTTCCCCATTGGGGAACTAAGTAGGTTCTGGCCAACTATTCATAAGCCACATGGCCGCATCCATTTTGCGGGAGCTTATGCTGATAATCTTAGTTGGGGAGCGGAAGCTGCTGTACGGTCAGCAAACAGGGTGGCTAAAGAAATTAATCTCACTTAACTAATCACCTAATCTCACACCCTAACTAGTTGCAGAATTGTATTCGATTATTGCCGATTTCGTTTTTAGATGCGGTTCTAATATCAGCGTGTACCTGAACTTGTTTCGTATTTTTTCGAATTCATGAGATATCAAGTTGATCCTTTGAGGTTTGAAATCAAGTTGATTCAATGAGTCGATTTTTAATTGAAATCTTCCGTTGGCCAGTTCCTTAGGTACTAACTGGTCGTCAATCAATTCAAGAGTAATCACTCCTTTTTCAAATGATGCCCTCGAACCAACGTGATGAACCAGCTGTTTTCTAAATTCCTCTGAGTTGATTGATAAAATACGGTCAAGCTTATTTTTGTATGGCTCAAGAAATGCAACCCATAAATCAACAATTTCAGAATTTCTATCAGAATCCAGATGTAAAAGGTTGGGCCAATGTAGACCACAAGTCGGACCAGCAATTATGCCCTTTGGCCCTTGGCCAAAAGTATTCCAGTTCAATACGTCCTCTCCTCTGTCTACTGTTATTACTTCACTATCGATTCCAAACACTTCAAACTGCACACCTTCTGTATTATACATGTTATTAAAAGGTGTATTTATATAATTAATGCCTTTCTTCTTTATTACCTCCGCCATACTAAACATGTGATCACCTGTTTTACCAAATCCATGTAAAAATGCAGTAGGCACAAAAGACGACGGGAAGGATCCCAATTGATTTTGGTCAAGGAGTTTTTCGAAATAATCTAAGTGCAATTCTACCTGTTCAAGCGGACGCATTCTTCCGGTATTATCTGCCCATTCGGCCCTCGTAAAATTTTCACCATCCCAATATTCATGCCCTACACCATGTAGCGTTAACTCATAATGTTTATGATTATTGGTAATAATCTCAGCAGCTTCATCCAACCAGGGACCTACCCATTTTGAATTATCCCAATTCTTACCCATCCATGTACTGGTAGGAAGGTTTTTTAGTATATTCTCTCTATCCCACTCACAAAGAATTGTCGCAGCTTGAGGCCTTACACCAAGTTTCTTACCCAAATCAACTATTGCCTGATAATCTGCGGGTACATGATCGCGGGATATCCCTGTTCTATAAGGTTGTTGATGTGCATTACCATCTTCTCCCGACCACCAACCTACATCATCAATTACGATTTGTATGGGTAATGGAATCTCTACCTCAAGGTCATCACTTTTGTTCTTTGTTGTTTTAGCGCATGAGAAGAGTTGTGGTACTGCTAACCCAGCACCTATTGATACGGTCTGTTTTGCAAAATGACGCCTTGTAATGTTTCTCAGCATTTGAATTACAAATTCCGTTTATTATCTCTATTTGATATCATTACTCTTAATTCAATCGAGCTCAAGAATCTCTAAAGCATTTTTTAAATATATTTTGTCCACTACTTCTCGAGGAAGTTTTAACCCATTGAGTTCACCAAAACGGTTCAGTTCGATTTTTTCATCCGAAACATAAAACTTCCACTCACGGACCCAACGATCATGAATATTATCCTTTAATTCTGTAGGATTTTCAGCATCATTTACACCCGTGTCTGTGCCATAAATGAGCCTGTCCTGGTATTTAATAAAAAAGTCACGAGTTTTTTGGCGGTCTTTTAATGTATGAAGCTTCAAATGAGACAAACGAGTTAGATCAACATTCATATTTGGGAAATTGTCCAACCGGATGGCCAGTTCATCCAAACTCCATTCCAAACTTCCTAAATGCGCCCCAATAAATTTCAAATCAGGATGTTTTTGTAGCATATTATCTCTCGCATTGATTTGATCTTCATAAGATGGATATTCCGGATGCAGATACATGTGATATTCAGGGTGTGAACCATAGTACCCTTGACTAAATGTCATTTCATCTAATGGCATCCAACAATCCTTTGGTTCACCATTATGTCCTATAACAGGAATCTGATTCTTCGCCAGGTAATCTATAATCGGGTCAATCTTTACATCATCAACCATAATAAACTTTCCATTTTTGTCTCTCAAATCCATACCAATGTTTTTCCAGATTTTCACCGCTACAGCACCATCTAAAAAGGAGTTCTCTAAAGAAGCTATTGTGTGCTGAACCCAATCCTTATGTTCCCAATCCCTTGTAGAAAAAGTAGTCGCGACGGCCATCCTTTCCGGGAAATTCTTCAAATGTTGGAGGGCAAATTTTTGTTGCCCATCCATCGGTAATCCAAAAGGGCGATCATCAACAATATCCAAAAATTGAAAATTATCGGCCTGTGCCTGTGCTATGAATGACGTCTCTCCAGTGTTTATATGAATATGAATATCGAACTTCTTAACTGATTGAAAATCTTCGATGGAGTAATATTGCACTTCCTGGTTTTTAACAATTTTCCCGGTACCCTCGAATAGCTGTACTCTGAATGCAAAAGTGAGTATGAGAACAGGCAGGAGGATTAGAATTTTGTAAGAATGATGGTTTTTCATTCGTTTTCCTTTGATATAATTTTCATGCATATAAAGTTTAACAGTTATTCATATGGAATAATAATGACCAAACTAAAATGACAAAAACGTAAAGCCATTTATCTGATATGTAGTAACAGCTGTTAAAGTTTTAGAAAATCAACTATGTTTTGATAATAGACTTTTTGTAGAATTTCCGTCGAAAGTCCTAAACCCAAGGTTTTCTGTCTCCTAACCACCATAGAATCGGCTCCGCTTAAATATTTCCATAGCACATCATAGCTTTCATCCAGATCAGCTCTCTCCTCTTCAAGTTCAGCCGCTGTAAATTCATCCTCTGGTCTCGAATTACCATAGTCAGAACCAAACATTATCCTGTCCTGGTATTTCTTAAAATAGGCTCTCACTTTTCCGTTATCTTGTCTGGCCAAATCACCAAATCTAGCAGCGAGTTCGACATACATATTTGGAAATTTGTCAAGGCGCTCAGCAATCATGTCAGTATCGTGAGACATACTACCATTGTGGGCACACAAAATCTTCAGGTCTGGATTGCTTTCGATCCAATTGTCTCTTGCGGTAATGATGGTTTCATAAGTTGGGATCTCCGGAAAATTGTAGGCATGGTACTGAGGATTATTTTGGTAGTATCCATAATGAGGATTACCTGGATCAAGTGGTCTCCAGGCTTGAACAGGTTCTCCTATATGAGCCATCACTGGAATTCCTTTGCTCACTAAAAAATCCCAGATAGGTTGCAATCTTGGATCATCTATTTGTATAAATTTTCCAGAATCGTCCTTAGTAACCATACCGAAGTTCTTCCACACCTTAACCATTTTAGCGCCCGAATCAATCTCTCGACCTAGCCGTTCAATTTCCTGCTGTGCATAATCCGGAGCGTCAATGCCAACACCAATTAATGAAGAACAGAGAAATGCTATATCGGGATTATCCTGGGCATGAACCAAATAGTTGTCCCAGGATCTGTTAATCCCATCAGAGTCAGCTTGAGCGACATCCACTAAACCCGCTTGCATATTCCATTTTTTGAACAAATCTGATAGATAAGGTCGCGAATATCGATAATGTGCGTGTACATCAATTTTTTTTATGGAGCCAATATCCACTGAGACAGGCTCAAGATCACTTGAAGTTTTCTTTTCTGACTGGGGCGTGCAAGCTAAAAGACTGAAAGTAGTAATTAGAGGATAAATAAAGTTTTTCATGACGAATATTTGGAGTTGAGGTTAAAGAGTACTTAGAGATATTTTCATCAAATCAATACCTTCATGATAAAGGTAAGGATTTGACTGTATATTTTCATCAAATCGAAGCTAAACGTAAACAATAAGCACCATATAATAATGTAATGAAAGAATTAAGTTAAAATTATTGCTGAATAAAAACTAATTACAATACGCAAAACACTGTAAGAATGAAACACTGCATTTCAACTTTGGTAATGGTCTTAGCATTTCTTGCCTAATTCAGTAAACATCTACTTAGAGTTCTCTCTAATTATGACCTTTAGTTTATTGTACATCTCGCGTGTTTTTGATGGGGCTCTATAACCAATAACCAAGTTATCACCCGAGGAGATGGAGACTTTTATAAGTGGATCGCTAGTGCTATTCGCATAAATCCAACAATGTTTATAAGATTGATTTTGCATAAAAGATCCTCTTAGCACCGAACCTGAGTTATGTCCCCATGTTTTGGAAATATCAACGGGTAACGAATTAACCAATCTTATATCTGTGAATGTTATTAAATCGAAAGATTTCCCATAGAGACCGACTATAGTCAGCTTGTCATTCTTTATCCGAATCACGGGCTCCAATTCTACAAAAATCGAAATGAATAGGAATATTATGACTATGATTAAGGCGACCCAGAGCATAATTAGATAATTATTTCATATACAGAATTGATTATCAGGTTATTTCGGATACTCATTACATAAAAAATACAATAAGGGCTCGTCCTCTACGATTTTTGGAAACCTGCCCAAATTTTTCAAAAATCTATTATCCTTTTCGTCTTCATTCACACTTGACACCTCGCCTACCAGAACCGATCCCTTCCCTGATTCTCCATAAAATGTGTGATACAAATAGGGCGAGAGTGTGATACTTTCCCCGGGTTCCAATATCACTTTCTCTTTTGGGTCTATAGTATGGGCTATGCCGTCAATTTGAACATATACAGGTGTATCCGCCAGTTGCTCCTCTTCATTTGCATTACATAGTTCAATAACCAAATTACCTCCACCGCGATTGATAATATCTTCGGTTTTTATCCAATGAAAATGCCAGGGTGTCACTTGTGCCTCCCGAACAATCATGATTTTTTCAGCATATGTTTTATTCTCTTTAGCTTCGAATTTGCCATTCCGAATAGTAAAAAGCAGAAGGCCGTACTTCTCGAAATTTCCTAATCCAAAATCCGTCACATCCCAACCTAGTTTTTTTTCAACTATTTCCGCCGTAACATCACGTTTAGCCTCCCAGTTGGCTTTTGACCAAAATGCCCATTTTGGTAAAAAGAAATTGTGATTTCCAAAAAAAGCGGTTGCTTCTTTTTGAAGTTTGTTTATTTCAGTTCGTTTCATGTCCAAGTCCGTGAAAATTAGCCGGGCGGGCCGTTCCATTTTGGAAGTATTTGGCCTCTGTACCAAACCAATCTCAAAGCTTTTATTATGTTTAAATCTTTATGAATAAACGCTGCCTATACATCCAGTAACATAAGCCCCACAGCACACCCCAAACCAATAAACTGGTGATAATTTGAGCACTTAATTCTCCTCCCCAATCAAATAGCGCATATGTAAAGGGGTGAAGAATGCTTTCGATTAATTCCGCCCCTCCAACATGGGAAAACAAATAGATGAATAAGGAATTCATGCTTACAACTCCGAAGAAAAGCGGCCAGCGCTTATTCAGTTTTTTTATATCCGCTATCCAGAATAATAGTGCCAGCGTAATTATCGACCACCCGCCACTAACAATTACAAAAGACGATGTCGAAATCCTTTTAATAATCGGTGTGAATGGATCCATTGAGTATCCCACGACCACAAGCAGCGAACCGGCAATAAGGAGCTGTTTAAATTTTTTCATGGCTGGCTCATCCGACATCAATAATTTTCCGACCAGAACACCCCAAATGGTATGGGCAGCAGTAGGAATGGCATTAAAAGAAACCCAGCCACCATCGCTTTTTCCATCATAAAGGAGATCAAACCAGGTCCCGAAGTTTTCATCGATCACGAAGGCATGATTAAACCCTTCAACCGGAAAGAATCGATATAACATCTCAGTAAGAGCCAAAAGACCCAATGAAAATAATATCTGAAATTTAAATGAACGGGCCATCACCAGGTAGGCAATAAGGTAAGTGACCCCTATCTGGGCAAGCACATTTTGAAAAAAGAAAGTGATTTTCCCTGGACCAATACAATATAAAGCCCAACCCATAAAAAACAGAATAAATGATCGCTTTAATACATGGATAAAAATCTGTCTAGAGGTATTGCCTTTCTTGATTCGGCCTGATATTGCAAAGGGCATTGACAATCCGACTATGAACATAAAATATGGTTGTATCAGGTCCCAAAATCTTAAACCGTTCCAAGGGTGATGGTGAAATTGAGTATTGATTGCGCTGATTATACCACCATCAGAAACGTCGTGAGGAATTATGGAATAAAGTCCTGTGAATTCACCAATTAAAAGAAACATGGTAAATCCACGAAAGATATCGATGGACAAAATTCGGTCCTGCGGATTAGGGTTCATTTCCATTATCAGGTTCTTATTTAAGTTCCTAAAATATCGAGATCAAATCATTGGACAATACTTAGCGGTTTAGTGTTTTTCCACTCACCTCTTGTAAAATCTGGAAATGCCTGAGGAGCTCCCTCCTCTTTTACTGATTTCTCACTCAACGGTCCAACAGCACTCCAGAAACAACCTTCATATAAATTTTGATCAAGAGGGATTCCTTTCCTCAAGCATTCAATAATTCGATAACGCATTATAAAATCCATACCCCCGTGGCCTCCCATTTTCCTTGCTACCTCACCCAACCTCTTATATAAGGGATGTTCATATTTTTCATATATCCTCTGCATCTGATCTTCATAGACCCAATCATGATGGCTATCCGTGGCACCCTCCACCCCACCTTCCAGGGCAATACGAGTAGGAAATCCCGCCAGAGTTCCCTTAGTTCCTTGTATTAAGTTGAGACGAGAGTATGGTCGAGGGCTGGTTTCATCCCACTGCACCATCACTGTTCGACCAAGGGTAGTCTTAATGATCGATGTATTAATATCGCCTCCTTTAAAGTCCAACTTGTTCCACTTATGATCCGCATCATAATTTTTCATGGCATAGGCTTTACGTCCTTTTGCAGGGGATGAAAACGAAACCATCCGTGTGAAATTATCCTCCGTCCGAGCCAGGTTCATGTATTGTGCGACCGGACCTAATCCATGAGTTGGATATAGGTTTCCATTGCGTTTGGCATAATGATGGGTACGCCAGGAACCAGTACCTCTATCAATGTCTTCCATCTGTCCACGCAGCTCATGAATGTAAGCGGCCTCACCGTGAATTAATTCGCCAATAACACCTTGTCTGCACATATTAAGATACATCAACTCTTCCCTGCCATAATTGACATTCTCCATCATCATACAGTGTTTTTGAGTTTCTTCTGATGTCTTGATAATGTCCCACATTTCTTCAATTGTGAGTGCCAGAGGAACTTCAACAAAAGCGTGAGCCCCCTGCTTCATGGCTTCGATAGCCATTGGTGCATGTAATGCCCATGGTGTTGAAATGAATACCGCATCGGGCTTAACCTCCTGTAGCATCTTTTTCCAGCCGTCTTCACTTCCGTAATACAAATCTATATTCTGGTGACGCTGTCCCCTACCCTTTTCTTTACACTCCCCCGCAGACTTCTTGGCAAGATCCTCATACAAATCACTGATTGCAACAACTTCCGAACCCTCAATCTCTGCAATCTGACGGGCATGCCCGGGGCCGCGAGAACCTACTCCAATAAATGCACAGCGTACCGTTTCCAGTTTGAGAGCTGCATAATCTCCCATGTATCGAGCCCTTGCCGAGCGAGGTGAAACCACGTTTTTTACTTCAGTGGATGGAGACAAAGCACCTCTCCCACGTGCGTTGAAACCAGTCACTGTGCCAACTCCGAGACCTCCAATTAGTTTAAGAAAGTTCCGGCGTGAGTCTTTTAGAATAGTCATATGCTATTTACTTATCGATATCAATAGTTATTCAATCTTTAATCCTGTTTTACAATTATACCGAAAGTAAATGAAATTTGTATTAATAAATAGAAAGGAAAAGAAAGTATATTTGACGATAATACAAGTACTAAAATATCATTTTTGATAATTCATAATTGCCAATCGATCAATGAGTCAAGCAATGAAACAATTACTATTGAAAGGGAAAATTCTTCTACTGTTGATTTCCATGCATTCTCTGAATGCTCAAGACACCAAACTGTTCAATGGAAGCGATCTAAGCGGCTGGTACATGGACGTTCCAGCAATGGATAGTCTCCCTGATATCAGAAAACCATTTCTGGTCAGAGATGGAAATTTAGTAAGTCTTGGCACTCCAAATGGCCACCTGATAACTGATGAAGTTTTTGAGAACTACCGCATAAATGTGAGGTACAGATTTGTTGGTGAACCTGGAAACTGTGGTGTATTGGTTCATTGTTCAACGCCTCGTGCCCTTTATAAAATGTTTCCTAAATCAATTGAAGTACAAATGA
>JAJCYL010000713.1 GCA_029262955.1 Cytophagales bacterium
CTTCCACTATCTCTCCCACAAACTCATGCCCCATAATAGTGCCTGCATCAAGGCCTTTCTCATATGCTCTATAAACATGAAGGTCAGACCCACAAATTGCCGTCCACTCGACCTTAACAATTACGTCAGTGGACTCAACAATTTCAGGATCACTAATTGATTCATAGGAAAGCTTCTCCTTACCTTGAAAAGTTAGCGCTTTCATATCTTGCTCTTTAGAAATTGAGCCGTGTAGCCTGTGTTATTAACCATTTCCTCCGGGGTACCGGTGAAAATAATGCTACCACCTCCTTCACCACCTTCTGGGCCAAGATCAATGATCCAATCGGAAGATTTAATCACCTCCACATTATGCTCAATGATGAGTACCGAATGTCCCTGGTTAATTAAAGCATTCAAAGCATCCAGGAGTTTCTTGATGTCATGAAAATGCAGTCCCGTGGTAGGCTCATCAAAGATAAATAGAGTGTGATCATCCTTTGACTGCTTCCCTTTACCTATAAATGAGGCCAATTTTACCCGTTGGGCCTCACCGCCTGAAAGCGTGTTGGACGACTGTCCAAGTTTTACATAGCCTAGACCTACATTCTGCAGTGGTTTAAGTCGATTGACAATGACCTTCTTGTCAATGAAAAAATCTATACTCTCATCAAGTGTAAGATCAAGAATTTCTGCGATGTCTTTATCATTAAACTTAATATCCAGAATTTCCTGTTTGAACCTTTTTCCGTTGCAGATTTCACAAGTAAGATGAATATCAGCCATGAACTGCATTTCAATTTTTACTTCTCCCTCACCGTGACAGTTTTCACAACGGCCACCATCAATGTTGAATGAGAAATGTGAGGGCTTATAACCTCTTTGTTTAGATAAGGCCTGATCGGCGAATAGTTGTCGAATCGCATCATAAGCTTTCACATAAGTGACAGGGTTGGACCTCGATGATTTGCCAATCGGGTTCTGGTCAACCATTTCAATTGAGGTGACATTCTTGTAGTCCCCTGACAGTTGATCATATTTACCACTCATTTCCCCGACAGTACCTAAGATTTTTCCAAGAGCCGGATATAAGATTTTCCGGACTAGGGTGGACTTGCCTGATCCACTCACACCTGTGACCACTGTCATCACACCAAGAGGAATCTCGACATCAATTTCCTTTAAATTATTCTCCCGAGCACCTAAAATTTTAATGGATTCCTTCCACTTCCGCCTAATGTCAGGCGTCTTAATGACCTGAACTCCATTGAGATATTGAGCAGTGATAGACTCTTTTTCTCTTCTTAATTCTTCCCAATTGCCTTGAAAAACTAACTCTCCACCATGGACGCCGGCTGCAGGGCCAATATCAATGATCTGATCTGCCGCTTTCATCACTTCTTCTTCATGCTCCACTACAATTACCGAATTACCAAGGTTTCTCAATCCGCGAAGTACACTAACCAACCGCTGAGTATCACGGGGGTGAAGTCCAATACTTGGTTCATCCAGAATGTACATTGAGCCAACCAATGCGCTCCCAAGAGAAGTAGCCAACTTGATCCTTTGGTATTCCCCGCCCGAAAGCGAACTAGTCAATCTATTAAGTGTTAGATATCCCAGTCCAACTTTATCAAGGTACTCCAGCCGACTTCTGAGTTCCTTGATAATTCTTTTCGCAACCTTCTGATCATAGCTATCTATCTGCAAATCCTCGAAGAAGTTAATCACCTCCGAAATTGGCTTCAGAACTACATCGGTTATCGATGTCCCGTCAATTTTCACATGGGCTGCGTCTTTTCGAAGCCGGGTTCCAAGACATTCCGGACAATTGGTTTTACCTCTATACCTGGAAAGGAGAACGCGGTACTGAATTTTATGGGTCTGGCTCTGTAGATGACTAAAGAATGAATTAAGCCCTTCAAATTGTCCGTTTCCTTCCCACAAAAATTGCTGTTGGCGGGACTCTAAATCCCTGAAAGGGCGATGAATTGGGAATTCGAAGTGATCTGGCAAATCCAACAATGGTGTGAGCCATTCTTTCATAACCTCGCTTCGCCAGGGAGCAATTGCCCCCTCGAACACAGACATACTCTTGTCAGGTATAACCAGATCGGGATCAATGCCAAGCACTTTTCCAAACCCTTCACACCTTCTACAGGCTCCGTATGGATTGTTGAAACTGAAAAAGTTAACACTCGGCTCTTCGAATCTTATTCCATCCAGTTCGAATTTGTCACTGAATTCCTTCCGTTCATTATCCTGTATATCTACCAAACAAATACCCTCACCCTCAAAAAAGGCTGTTTGGATCGAATCGGATATTCTATACTGATTGTCCTCATCGCCCGGTATAATGGAACTTCTGTCAATGAGAATGGAGAACTCTGCGCCTTTTTTCTTGACAACATCAGCCTGGATGAGATCCTCAATAAAAACGATACCTTCTTTACCCACCAGACGAGTATATCCCTTGCTTAAAAGAATATTCAATTCCTGTTCAAAACTACGCTCCGGTTTAAGTTTTAGAGGGCAGCTAATGATCACTCTGTTCTCTCCAAAACTAAAGATCCAGTCAACCACGGAGCTTACACTATCCTTGGTTACCACTTTTCCACTTTCAGGAGAAATGGTTTTACCGATCCGTGCAAATAATAATTTTAGATAGTCATAGATCTCCGTTGTCGTTCCCACAGTTGATCTGGGATTTCGGGTATTGACTTTTTGTTCAATGGCAATAGCAGGAGAAACGCCTTTGATATAATCTACTTCAGGTTTTTCCATTCTCCCTAAAAACTGCCTGGCATAGGAACTGAGACTCTCTACATATTTACGTTGACCTTCTGCGAATAAAGTGTCAAAAGCCAGTGATGACTTCCCTGAACCCGATAGTCCGGTAATAACCACCAATTGGTTTCTAGGAATACCTACACTTAGATTTTTGAGATTGTTAACCCTTGCCCTTTTAATAATAATGTACTCTTTCGGGCTGAGCTCATCAACATTAGGTTCAAGAATAGTGGACTCAATTTGCATATTGGGGCTGCAAAATTAATGCCTTTTTTGCTGTTAAAATATGCTGACCCAAACATCTTATTGAAATCTTTGTTGAGGGCCCACATTATCCTTAAGATCGGATCTCGTCATTAACAATCAACCCATCCTCGATAGTCAATACCCTCCTGGCTTTATCTATTACTCTTTGGTCATGGGTAGAAAACACAAAAGTTGCGCTTTCCTCATGATTCAGTCTCGCCATCATATCTAAGAGATTTGAAGTTGAAACCGAGTCCAAATTAGCTGTGGGCTCATCGGCCAAAATGAATTTAGGTTTAGAAGCAAGTGCCCGTGCAACGGCAACCCGTTGCTGTTGACCTCCTGACAACTCAGCCGGGCGATTATTAATTCGGTCTCCCAACCCCATTTCTTCTAACAAGGCAAATGATCGATTGCCCATTTCCTCTTTAGATTTTTTTTGTAGGAGCATAATGAATTCTACATTTTCCCTGGCAGTCAAAACGGGAATGAGATTAAAGGATTGAAAGACAAATCCAATATTGTACAATCTGAAATCAATCAATTCTCCCTCACTCAAGTGCGATATGTCGACACCAGCTATTTCAACTTTACCGGATGTTGGGTAATCCAAGCCACCAATGATATTTAGCAGGGTAGACTTACCTGAGCCAGATGGTCCTACGATAGCAGTAAATTCCCCTTCTTCAATTTCAAAAGATGCTCCATTTAAGGCATTGACCGGAACAACAGTTTCGTTGTAGACTTTAGTAACGTTATCAACTTTGATCACACTCATATCTTTCTTAGTGCTTCTACTGGATTTAATTTAATGGCCTT
>JAJCYL010000714.1 GCA_029262955.1 Cytophagales bacterium
CTTTCATCTCAAAACTCAATTAGTCTTGTAATGTGGTAGTAATTTGTGAAAAAATAAAACCCTACTGTTGATTCCTCTTTAATCGTGGATCAATTCGTTTAATTTTTAACCCGCATAATGCGTTAGACGTTGTGATGAGAGGCAGAAATAGCTGTCAGATAAGTGTTCGCACAGCACGGAGGCATAGTATCGCTATGGTGAGTAGTGAAAATCGGGCAGGTGCTTAGATGATTGTTAGTTTGAAGCCGTAACAACTAATACATAATGAGGGTTAAATACAAAAAAGTATTTGTCGTTCATAAATTGACTGGTAATTTTTGTGTCAATGCCATTAATAACTAACTCCAAATACCGGGCTCCCTTTTACTATCGGAATGGGCATGTTTCAACGATAGCCCCCAATTTGCTCAACAAAGTCAAAGATCCAGGCTATAAAAGGGAACGGTTAGAACTCCCAGATGGGGATTTCCTGGATATTGATTGGCTTAGAAACGAATCCTCGGACGAAGTCATCATTATTTCGCATGGACTTGAAGGCAGCTCATTAAGACATTACGTGACCAGTGCGGCTAAGTATTTTAGAAACAAAGGATGCGATGTAATGGCCTGGAACTATCGAAGTTGTAGTGGAGATATGAATCGATTACTGAGATTATATCACCATGGTGTGACTGATGACCTAGGAGCAATCATAAATCATGCGATCGCAAATCGTTACAAATCAATCTATCTTTTAGGTTATTCAATGGGAGGAAGCACCACTCTTAAATTCTTAGGAGAAAAAGGAGCTAGTTTACCAAAAGAAATTAAGGCTGCCGCTGGATTTTCAGTACCATGTAATTTATGGAACAGTGCAGAGATGCTACTTAAGCAATCCAATCGAATCTACAAAGAGCGGTTCCTGAAGAAACTCAAGAAAAAAATCATCGCCAAATCCCTTCAATTTCCAGATGATTTGGACATTTCGGGTATAAAAAAATTGTCGACATTTCACGAGCTCGATACCCGTTTTACAGCTCCCTTACATGGATTTAAAAGTGCCCAACACTTTTATGAATCATCAACCTGCGACCAATTCATATTCAATATCAAAATCAGGACGCTCATTGTCAATGCTAAAAATGATCCGCTATTGGGAGACAAATGTTACCCGTATCATTTAGCGAAAAATCACGAATTTGTCTATTTAGAAACCCCCGAACAGGGTGGTCATGTTGGATTTCCCATAGGCGACAATAGCCACTCATGGAGTGAAATGCGAGCCTGGGAATTTTTTAAAAGTTAAGTTCAGTAATTTGGTAATTATGAATGAAGGAGCTGTTGAAACGAAACATACTTTTTGCAGAATCTGTGAAGCCCTATGTGGACTTGAAGTGAAGGTGGAGGACGGAAAGATAATCGAGATCCAGCCTGACAAAAACCACATAGCCACAGATGGTTTCAGTTGTGTGAAGGGTTTGAGGCAACACGAACTTTATAGTCGACCTGATCGACTCAAGTACCCATTAAAGCGGATTGATGATAAGTATGAAAGGATTTCCTGGACCCAGGCGCTAAACGAAATCGGGGATAAAGTCAGAAAAATACGTAAGGATTACAGTAATAATTCAGTGGGCATGTATGTTGGGACGGCAGCTGGTTTCGGAGTTCTTCATCCAATATTTGCTCAAGGATTCATGACTGGAATTAGATCCAAAAATATGTACTCCAGCGCCACCCAGGATTGTGCCAATAAATTTGCAGTTTCTCGTCATATCTATGGGTTTCCATTTACATTAACTTTTCCAGATCTGGAAAATGTTGAGTGCCTAATCATTGTAGGCGCAAATCCTGCAGTATCAAAGTGGTCATTTCTACAAGTATCTAATCCCATAAAGCGGTTAAAAGAAATTGAAAGCAGGGGTGGAAAGATTTTTGTTGTCGATCCACGCAAAACGGAAACTGCCAAGATAGCTGGTGAACATATCTTCATTAAACCCGGAACGGATGTTTTCTTCTATCTGTCTTTTTTACAGCATCTCATAGCTATTGGGGGGATTGATGAAGGACGCATAGGGCAATACATGGCCGGCTATGAGGAAGTCGAACAGTTAGCAAAAGAATGGCCACCTGAAAAAACAGAAAGGGTAACCGGAATTTCCGCTCATACCTTAAAAAACCTGGTAGAGACTTATGTCAAGGCTAATGGCGCAGCACTCTATTGTTCAACCGGAGTAAACATGGGTGGAAATGGATCGCTAGCTTTTTGGCTTCAGGAAGTGATTAACGCAATCTCGGGAAACCTTGATAAAAAGGGTGGGACATTGGTAGGAAAGGGTGTAATGGACTTCCCTAAGTTTGGAGTTAAGAATGGAGTCCTGATGAGGGAAGACAGGTCAAGGGTTGGTGACTTTGGATCTGTAAATGACGCATTTCCAGGAGGTATAATGGCTGATGAAATTCTCTCCGAGGGCAAAGAGCAAATTCGAGCAATGTTCATTACCGGAGGCAATCCACTAATTACAATGGCTAACTCGGAAAAACTCAAAAAAGCCTTTGAATCATTGGATCTGCTGGTCTGCCTGGACATCCAAATGAGCGAGACATGTTCGGTGGCTGATTATGTCTTACCATGCACCGACCCAATGCAACGTCCGGATTTACCATTTATATTTCCGCTGATGTTAGGCTTACAGTCAAAGCCTTATCTTCAGGCCACAAAGGCGGTTGTTGAGCCTGAGGGAGAACAGAGAGATGAGGCCTCTATTTATCTCGATCTGGCTAAAGCTTCTGGCATCAACATCTTCGACTCAGCTATCGCACAAAGATTTTTTGATTTAACTAAAACCTATCATAGCGTCACCAATGGTAAGAAAGTGAAGAGTATTCCGCAAGAGGCATTTCTCAATGGTTTATTAAGATTAACTAAACAAAAAAGTTTCAAAGGTTTACTCAAATATCCGCATGGTAAAAAACGTCCATCTCATCAGGAAAATTCATTTTTAGGCAGTAGAGTATTAACAAAGGACCAACTTATCCATTTAGCCCCGGAAGAGCTTATTAGTGCAAGTAAAGATCTCAACAAAATCTTCGCTCAACTAAAGGCTGACAGTTCGAAATTTAAACTTATTACAAAAAGGGCTGTGACTAGTCATAATTCGTGGACCCACAATCACGAAAGATTCATGGGTGAAAAGCAAACGAATTACTTGTACATGAACGAAACAGACGCCGACAATACAGGTTTAAATGAGAATGACTTAGCAGATGTAATATCAGAAAGTGGTTTGGTGAGAGTACCAGTAAAAATATCGAAGGATCTCATGCCGGGAACAGCTGCTCTTCCTCATGGATGGGGTCACCAGCACAGCGGTTTAGAAACAGCGAAAAAAGCAAAGGGTGTAAATGTCAACATTCTAGCGGCGGATGGTGCGGACAAAATCGAGAGAATTTCAGGTATGGCACATTTGACTGCCATTCCGGTAGAGATCAAAAAGGCGTCAGAACCGCAAGAGCACACCTGGTCAGGCGTGTAGTTGAACCCAATTCGTGGGTTGCCTTAGGGGTATATGGTATTTTCAGCTATTCTAAAGTATGAGAAACTTAAGATTTACAATCATTTTAATGGCGGTGGAGATTTTCGTACCTAAACCTTCTTAAGCAATTAATTAGTTCCTTCAAGAAAAGCACTGGTCAATTTTCGGAATCTCATAAACTGCATAACGGCTGAAATAGATAAACCAATTAATAACCCAATCCACACACCATTGGCTCCCATATCCATTTGGATACCAAGAATATAACCGATAGGTAAGGCCATGATCCAATATGCGAAAAGGGTGTATAACGTGGGTATCTTCACGTCTGCCAAACCCCTCAAAGCTCCTAATCCAACAACCTGAACCCCATCTGAAATTTGGAAAAATGCTGCAATAACTAACAAAGAAGCCGCATATCCAATTACTGACGGGTCATCAATATAAAGAGATGGAAGAAACTCATTGAATAAAATGAATACCAATCCACATACAGTCATAAACACGGTAACCATTATAAAACAGGTATTTCCAGCAACTCTCAAAGTTGGATAGTCATTCTTTCCCAATTGATTCCCAACCCTAATGGTAGCAGCAGCCGAAATACCTGAGGCAGCCATATAAGTAATGCCTGCCATATTCAAGGCAATTTGGTGAGCAGCAAGCGGAATGGCTCCAATCCATCCTATGATAACGGCGGCCATTCCAAATGCGCCAGCTTCAAAAATAAACTGCAATCCCGCAGGTATTCCAATCTTAAGCAGTTGTGTATAGGTAGCAATTTGAAATCCACGCCATTCAAAAAGCTTCATGACCTGCGTGAACCTGGTACTATAAAAAACATACAATGCCATGCCACCGCCTATAAACACCCTTGAGATAAGCGTTGCCAAAGCGGCACCACTTACCCCCATTTCCGGAAAACCTAATTTGCCGAAAATCAAAAGATAATTTAAACCAACATTAAGCAGGTTCCCTGCAATGGAAATAATCATTGCGGGCTTAGTACTAGATAAACCTTCGGCAAATTGCCTAAACGTTTGAAAGAATAAAATGGGAATTATCGAAAGCGAAATGATGGTCAGATAAGGAATGGCAAAAACTAAGACATCTTGCTCCTGATCAAACCAATTTAAAATTCCACTTGACAAAGACAGCCCTATGGCCAGGACAATTCCCAAAACAAGATTGAGATAAAATCCATGTTTTAGAAAGTTGGCACACTTCAATTTGTTCCCCTCTCCATCAGCCGCTGCCACTAATGGTGTCATGGCATATGAAACCCCAATACCAAAAAGCATAATTACATGGAATATTCCGCTACCGAGTGAAACACTTGCCAGTTCTATTGCTCCTAATTGACCAACCATAACACTATCAGCAACACCCACCATGATGTGTCCCATTTGGCTTAGCATGACCGGGTAGGCAAGAGAGAAATTTCTCCTGAAATGTTCCTTGTAATCTCGAGACTCCAATTAGATGTTTAATTTTCTGGCTACTGAATAGATACCAGCAATACTGAGGCTATCTGTAATATGACCTTCAATGACCATACGTAAGACATCCACAAAAGGTAATTTTTTAATCGCTAAATCCTCGGTCGAATCGAATGCC
>JAJCYL010000715.1 GCA_029262955.1 Cytophagales bacterium
TATTTACTAAAAATGCTGATCAGCGAACCGGTTTCTCAAGGCCCACTTCTGTATCTCCCTTCCTACTATATACCCTTAAGGGACAAATAATAAGCGCCCTGGATACCGACATATTCTTCGAAAATGGAATGAATCTAACTGCGGTTGCTCGTTACTTCAACTTCCCAGACAATTACTATGGTATAGGAAATGAAAATGATCCAGATGATCTCGAAGATTATACCAACAATTTTATGCAGGTTCAAGGCCAGTTATATCGGCCAATTAACTCAAAGATTTTTGTTGGAGCTACCTTCGATCTCCAACACAACTGGATTAGAGACCTTGATCCGGAAGGCCGTCTGCTCAACGACAACATTACCGGTATAGATGGCGGATTCATGTTGGGTCTTGGGCCCAGTTTCAAGTACGACTCACGAGATAATACCATCTACCCTAGTCAAGGGATCTTTGCATCATCGGAAATTTTGGTTGTGCACATTGGGGACTACCAGTTTACCAACTACAATATTGAATTTAGGAAGTTCATCACTATCAAAAACCCTAAGAATATAATCGGATTTCATTTTTCTTCTCGTTTGACCAGTGGAAGTAATGCTCCGTTTTATAAATTACCTCAATTAGGAGGGGATGAAAGATTGAGAGGAATTGAGAATGCAAGTCTATATCGTGACAAACAAGCAGTCTTTTTGCAAACTGAATATAGAAGAGATCTCTTCTGGCGATTTGGATTTGTTGCTTTTGCCGGCATTGGTGATGTTGCCAACAAGGCAAGGGATCTGAGCATTAATGAGTTTAAATATGTAGCTGGTTTCGGAGGTAGATTTGCGGCGGTTAAAGGTGAACGACTTAACATTCGAGTAGACGTGGGCTTTGCTAAAGGAGGGCAACGAGCATTTTATATTGGTTTAAGAGAAGTGTTTTAATAGAATGATATGAAGAACTTAATAGGAGTTGTCATTTACATTGTCACAGTTTTACCCATTGCCCAGGTTTATTCTCAATCAAGTTTAGGGCAAGAAAGCTGGGTCAGCCTATTCAATGGCAAGAATTTAAATGGTTGGGATATGAAAATTGCGGGCTTCGAATTAGATGATAATTATAACAACACATTTGTAGTTGAAGACGGCCTGCTAAGAGTAAAGTATGACGAGTATGACTCTTTTAACAATGAATTTGGACATCTGTTCCACCGAACACCCTATTCTTATTATAGATTGAAAGTCGAATACCGCTTCATTGGAAAACAGGTAGCTGGAGGGCCAGGCTGGGCCTATCGCAACAATGGTATGATGCTCCATGCTCAATCAGCTCAATCGATGGGGATTGATCAGGATTTTCCAATATCTATTGAGGCTCAGCTACTTGGTGGAACCAAGCCCAAAGAAAGATCTACCTCCAATTTGTGTACTCCGGGAACTCATGTCAATATCGATGGTGAGCTTGTAACCGAACATTGTATTAACTCTTCTTCAAAGACTTATTACGGTGATCAGTGGGTAATTGCTGAATTTGTCATTTTAGGGGATTCAATTATTCATCACATCATGGGTCAGGACACCGTTCTGACTTACACCAATCCGATAGTAGGCGGTGGTGAGGCTAACAATACAAAAGAAGGTGTTAAAGTAGATGGCTCTATCTTATCAGAGGGATACATAACCATACAAGCGGAATCACATCCTACAGATTTCCGGCAGATAGAAATATTAGACCTAAAAGGGTGTATGGATCCGGACGCCCAGAATTACAAATCACATACCTGAAGTCGATCCCTCTAAGCTTTATGAATAACCCCAAAACTACTCAGTCTCCGAAATTTCCTGCCCCATAAGGAAAGCCTTCATGTAGTCCATCAAGTCGCCGTCTAAAACGTTTTGCACATCCGTCCTTTCTACACCAGTCCTGTTATCTTTAACCAACTTGTATGGATGTAGGACGTAGTTTCTTATTTGTGAGCCAAAATCCACTCTCATTTTAGAATTTTCTACAGCATCTTTTTCGGCATTTCTCTTTTCAACTTCAAGCTGATAAAGTCGCGACTTCAACATCTCAAGCGCCTTCTCTCTATTTTGATGTTGGCTTCTTTGCTGCTGACATTCAATAATAATTCCCGTTGGAGCGTGTTTTACGCGTACTGCTGTTTCTACTTTATTCACATTTTGACCACCTGCACCACTGGACCTGAAAGTGTCCCAGCTTATATCCGCAGGGTTGATTTCAATCTCTATTGAATCATCTACGATAGGATAAACAAAAATGGAAGCAAACGATGTATGCCGACGTCCTCCGGAGTCAAAGGGAGAGATCCGAACAAGTCTATGCACTCCAATTTCGGATTTTAAATAACCAAAGGCGAAATCTCCATCAATTTCCAAAGTGGCAGATTTCAATCCAGCGACATCACCAGGTTGGTAGTTGACTTCCTTCACTTTAAAGCCCTGGCTCTCGCCCCACATAATGTACATCCTCATGAGCATTTCTGCCCAGTCCTGGCTCTCAGTTCCTCCGGCACCCGGATTGATTTCAATCATGGCGCTGAAGGAATCCTCATCACCACTGAGCATTCGCTTAAACTCCAGCTCTTCAACTGCACTGAGTGCACGCTGAAATTCTTTATTTACATCTTCGACAGTCGAATCACCCTCATTAAAGAACTCATTAATGGTTTCGAGATCGTCCAAAGCGATGCTGACTTTCTCAAAATAGTCCGTCCAAAGTTTTTTTGCTTTAATTTCCTTAAGGAATAGCTCCGCTTTTTTAGGGTCATTCCAGAAATCCGCCTGAGCTGTTATTAACTCTTCCTCTTTGATCTCTTCAATTTTGCGGTCGTAGTCAAAGATACCTCCTCAAGGCCTCTACTCTGGCCTTCAAGTCTTTCAACTCGTCATTTGTCATCTTATGTAATTAAAGGATTAAAAAAAGATTATCTGACTCTATAGACCCAGTTGAATTTGTCTTCGACTTTACCAGTTTTAATCTCGTCGAGTGCTTTCAAGATTTTTGGAGCAAACTCCCAATTGTCAATTGATGGAAGGTCATAGTCACTTCCTTCATGTCCAATTAATTTAATGGGCGCTATGGTTGCAGCAGTTCCGATACCAAATGCTTCTTTTACCCGACCGGAATTTAAACCTTCAATAAGTTCTTTAACGGACAATCTCCTCTCCTCAACATTGATACCCAAATCCTGGGCTAAAGTAAGCACACTATCTCTGGTAATTCCGTGCAATATCGTATCACTTGTTGGTGCCGTTACTAAAGTGTCATCAATGATAAAGGCAATGTTCATAGTGCCAGACTCCTCAACATATTCGTGCGTGAGTCCATCTGTCCAAATTAATTGGCTATAGCCCGATTTTTGTGCCTGTAATGCCGGATATAATGCAGCCGCATAGTTTCCAGCAGTTTTCGCTGCCCCTACACCACCAGGTGCGGCTCGTGTATAATGTGTCTCAACTTTTACACTGATTGGTTCGGAATAATATCCTCCAACCGGGCTTGTGAAAATTAAGAACATATATTCGTCGGATGGACGAATACCAATAAATGGGTCCAAACCAAATGTGATTGGTCTAATATATAAAGAGGTCCCTGGTTTTGACGGCACCCAATCACTATCAATTTTCAGCAGTTCGTTCAAAGTAGACATAAACATTTCTTCACTGACTGCCGGTATGCACATTCTCTCAGCGCTTTTTATCATTCGCTGTGCATTAGCTTGTGGTCTGAAAACCAGAATGTCGCCATTGTCGGCCTTGTAAGCTTTCAGCCCTTCAAAAATAGACTGACCATAGTGCAAGGTGGTGTTAGCCGGACTAATTGACAGGTCGCCGTAGGGTTTGATCACCATATCCTCCCAATGCCCATTTCTATAATGCGCTTCAAACATGTGATCACTATAAACCTTAGCGAACTGGATATTATTTTCATCAAATTCAGATATTCTACTTTGCGCTACCTTATCAAGTGCTATATCCAACGTTCCTACCATAACTTATCCATTAATCTCAGCTGCAAAATTAAAAAATATGAATGTGCCATTAGACTTTATTCTCCAAAACTTTGGAGCTTTGCAGGGTAATTATGGCAGATAAAAAATCCAGGTTCTCAAGTAATATCAATATTAGGAACAAGAAAGCCAGCTTCGAGTTCCAACTTATTGATAAATGGGTTGCCGGACTGGTTTTGCAAGGAACAGAGATTAAATCTATCCGTGAAGGCAAGGCTAGTCTACAGGAGGCGCATTGTTATTTCAATAGAGATGAGCTTTTTGTGAAGAGCATGAATATCACACCCTATGCTCAAGCCAGTCATTTCAATCATGAGCCTTTAAGAGAACGAAAACTGTTATTAAAGAAGAAGGAATTAAATAAACTTCAAACTAAATCACAGGAAAAGGGGCTAACCATAATTCCAATTAGACTTTTTATTAATGCAAAAGGTCTGGCCAAAATGGAAATTGCATTGGCTAAGGGCAAGAAACTACACGATAAAAGGGATTCGATTAAAGAGAAGGATCTGCAACGAGAGATGGACCGGTCAAACATTTAACTGCGCTCAAGTAACGCCGGCTCCTTCGAATATCATCCTTGGCAAACTGTTTAGATAATTCAATTAGATCCCGGTTGGGTGACCTGCTCAAGCCATTTCAAGCTCCTCTTTTCTACCAAGAACCTTGAGCATTCTAAGATGTGATATAAGAGCACTCCAAAGTGTTGATTCACTGTGATAAGCAATCCCAAATTCCCTGGCAGTCTCTTTCACCAGTGGTGCAATTGATCTATAATGAATATGGCTAATGTGCGGGAAAAGGTGATGTTCCACTTGAAAATTCAGCCCTCCAGTAAACCAATGTATAAACCTACTCTTGGGAGAAAAGTTTGAGGTAGTAGCCAATTGATGAATAGCCCAGGAGGTGTTCAGGTCTCCATTTACATTCCTTTCCGGATACTCCACTCCTTCTACTACATGCGCCAGTTGGAAGACGGTAGTTAGAATTAATCCTGCGGTAAAATGTACAATCAAAAATCCAATCAGAATCTCAGCAAATGAATATTGTGTGAAAATCCATGGCACACCGATAACCGTTCCCAGATACAGTATCTTCGCAACAGTCAATTTGAACATTTCAACAGATGGATTTCTCTGCTGTCTCCTCGTTTCCCCAGATTTGTTATACCTATAAAGTTGTCTGAAGTCTTTAACCATAAAAGACAAAGTCATAAGGGCATAGAGGGGTAAAATATACAGCCACTGATATTTGTGAACGTGATGTAACTCAGATTCAGGTGACAGCCTCAGGATGTATGCTTTGGTACTTACATCCTCGTCAACTTTATAAATATTGGGGTAAGTATGATGTAGTACGTTGTGCTGGATTTGCCAATTCACAGGATTGCCACCCAATAAATAGAGTGAACCTCCAAATAAATTATTAACCCATTTCTTTTTAGAGAAAGACCCGTGAAGTGCATCATGCATTATTGACATTCCCACACCAGCCTTTCCAATCCCCATCATGATCAATAATAGAACAGCAATCACTGAACCGGGCTGATGGCTTATAACCACGATGTATGGAGTTATAAATAGTATTATCAAAAACACAGATTTTGTAATAAGTTTGATCCCCCCGTCTTTTGCTATACCTCTCTCCTTAAAAAAGGCATTGACTTTCTTCTGTAGGTGATTAAAGAAATCAGACTCTCCTTTGTGCTGAAATTTTATCTGTTCAGACATCTTCATAATACAGATACACAATCCCGGTCAAAATAGTTTTCCAAAACTTTGATATATAATACCAAGTGGTTACAAATAGTGACGATTAATACTTACGATTTAGAATCTCGCCAAGCACAATGGCCTTTTTGCCTCCATCTTCAGATTGTAAGAGTTCCTTAATCTCAGAAACCAACTCATTAGAATCTTCTTCCTCTTGATAAGCTTTGAACTCTTTAAACACTAATTTTTTATCGTCCTCAGGCTCTTTTGTCTTAGCTACTAATTCGGCATCTTTGATTGATTTTTCGAAAATTGTCCGGGCCTCTTCATCGGGACGACGCGAACTGTACTCATCGACATCTTCCACTTCTTCAAATTCAGGCTCTTCCGCTTCCTCTTTCTTTTCGTCAAGCTGATCTGCCCCAAACTCTTTCAATAAGTCTTCAAAGGAAATTGGTTTTCTCTTTTGCTTAGGTTGACTACCTTCCTCCTGCTCCTCAACAGGCTTCTCCTTCCGTTTCTTTAAGACTCGGGATAAGAAGTAGATAACTGCAAGAACAACGTATACTAAATTTTCTAAATCCATCTAGCTCAAATATAAGAATTACCTGTCTATGATTTTGACAATTAAACGACCAAAAAACCCTTTGGCTTAAAATCTCAAGTATTAGTTTACTCTTTAAGGTAAAAAGCTGATTACCTAATTGTGCAGAATACAAAACCTGCTATTTTTGCTTTACTTCGTTCGGCCGAACGTTTTTTCGCATCCAGGGTATTTTTATGCAATTAACCAAACTTGAGCTAAAAGGCTTCAAAAGCTTTGGTGACAAAGTGGTCATCAATTTTGATAAGGGAATTACTGGCATTGTTGGTCCAAATGGCTGTGGAAAATCCAACATTGTAGATGCTATTAGGTGGGTTCTTGGTGAGCAAAAAACGCGAATGCTACGCTCCGATAAAATGGAGAATATCATCTTCAATGGGACAAAGAAACGTAAGGCCACTAACCTTACAGAAGTTTCACTATCTTTTAACAATACTAAGAACTTATTACCCACTGAATATTCACAAATAACCATAACCAGACGATATTATAGATCTGGTGAGAGTGAATATTTACTTAATGGTGTCACCTGTAGATTAAAGGACATAACCAATCTGTTTTTGGATACGGGGATAGCATCAAACAGTTATGCCATTATAGAATTGAAAATGGTGGATGACATCCTCAACGACAAGGACAACTCCAGGCGGGCACTCTTCGAAGAAGCTGCCGGTATTTCAAAGTTCAAAATAAGAAAGAAAGAAACATTAAGAAGGTTGGATGATACTGACGCAGATTTGGAACGAGTCGAAGACCTTATCTTTGAAATTGACAAAAATCTTAAATCTCTAGAAAAGCAAGCCAGGCAAACACAAAGGTATTTTAAGCTCAAAGAGGAGTATAAAGAATTGAGCATTCAATTGGCCAGAATTATCATTCGGGATCATAAAAAATCTTTTGATTCTATCTCCAAGCAAATTGAAGCTGAAAATGACAAGAAAATAAACCATGGAAAGCTAGTGGCTGAAAAGGAAGCCTCAGTTGAGAAAGCAAAGGCTGAACAAATTAACAGAGAAAAAATTCTGTCATCCAGACAAAAAGCTTTAAACGATCATGTAAATAACATTCGTCAATACGAAGGAGAAAAGAAAGTTAAAAATGAGCGATTACGATTTCTCACTGATAAAGCAGATAATCATAAAGCTCAAATAGATCTTGATAAAAAGAGCAACGAAAGAGCTTCTTTCTCAATCAGTAGTCTTGAGCAGGAGAAAGACAAGACGACCGTTCAACTAACTTCAAAAGAAGCTGAGGTTGAAGCCCTGAAGGCAGCTTATGAAAAACAAAAAGAAGAAACATCAGGCTTGCAGGTGGCTGTTAATGAAGTTCTTCAACAATATAGATCAAAGCAAGAGGAAGTTTTTCAGCTTAACAAATCCCTGGAGATAAAGAATATACAACTCAATTCATTCAAGGAAGAACTTAAAAAGACCACAAGTGATTCCACAACTCATGCAGAAAATCTCAGTGAATTTGAGAAAAGACTAGAGGAAATTTCTAAAACTCGTGATGAGAAAAGTGCTGAGTTTGAGAGAATTAAAAAAAGTGAGGAACAACTACAAAAAAGCTTAGAGTCCACCGAGAAAACGGTGGGAAGCATCCGTGAACAGCAAACACAGGTTAATCGCAAACTTGACGCTCTACAAAACGAATACAACCTGACCAAGTCAATGGTTGATAATTTAGAAGGCTTTCCGGAGGCCATTCGTTTCTTGCGCAAGAACCAAAAGTGGGCCAAGGATGCCCCACTCTTGTCTGACATAATTGCTTGTCCTGAAGAATACAGAGTGGCCATAGAAAATTACCTTGAGCCATGGATGAATCATTACATTGTAGATACTGAAGAACAAGCTTTCCAGGCGGTTAATCTTCTCTGTGATGCAGCCAAGGGCAAGGCTCACTTTTTCATCCTCTCAAAACTTGAAAAATCTAAAGCCTTCAGTGGCAGAATTATACAAGAAGCTGTGCCCGCCACAGAAGTAGTTGAATACGACAATCGATATAAAAAGTTGGTGTCTCATCTATTAGATAAGGTGTATATCGTCCCCAATCGGTTGGACCAAATGCCCGAAGACGATGAGTTGGTCTTCATTACACAGGATGGTCAGGTCTCTAAGAAAAGATTCAGCATATCAGGTGGTTCAGTAGGCCTTTTTGAAGGTAAAAGAATCGGTCGGGCCAAAAATCTTGAGAAACTTACACAGGAAATAAAAACACATTCGCAGAAGCTGAGTGGCATTAACCGCAATCTTCAATCCGAGCTTGATAGTCTCGAAAACATTAAGACGAGTTCCAAAAAGACGGAACTGGAATCTTGGCAGATTGAAATGAATCAGATCAATGAGACCTATGTTACTCTTAAAACCAAACAAGAGCAGCTATCTCAATTGCTAAATTCTAATTCTACCAGAAAAGAAGACATGGTAGATCAGATTACTCTTCTTGAAAAAGAAATAGAAAGTATTGAACCGCAGAGCATTTCAGAAACTCAAGCACTTCAGGCCTTGGAAGTAAACTATAATGAACAAAATGAGCAGCTAAAGTCATTGACTGAGATTCTAAATGAGAAATCCAGTGTTTACAATCAGGAAAACATCCTTTTTCATCAGCAACAGAATAGTTTAAATAGCTTGCTCCAGGAAATTGGTTTTAAACAAACCACTTTCGAAACTAGCCGGCAAAGGATTGAAAAGAATCAGGAAGATCTGCGACTGACAGAACAGGAAATAAAAAATCTACTTCAAACCTCAGAAAGTAACGACGAAGAGCTCATTGCCATGTACGAGGAGAAAGAGACCATTGAAACCGCTGTCAATGAGGCTGAAAAGAATTACTACTCGATACGGGGTGATATAGATGAATTAGAAAAGGAAATAAGGGAGATTCAAAGAAATCGAGAGTCAATAGATGGGTTGATTCTGGAACTTCAAAATCAATTAAACGACACCAAGTTGAACTTAAACTCAGTCAAAGAAAGGCTTTCCGTAGAGTTCAATATTGAATTGGATCAATTAATGAGTGAAAATGAAGTTCAGGAAGAGCAATCACCTAGTTTAGGGGAAGAAGAACTAAGGGAAAAAGCTCAGAGAACTAAGGACAGTATCGAAAGGATTGGCCCCATTAATCCTATGGCCATGGAAGCTTATGAAGAGATCAAGGAACGGCATGATTTTATTGTGACTCAAAAAGAAGATTTACTGAAAGCCAAAGAATCCTTAATGACCACGATTGGTGAAATTGATCTGGCTGCAAAAGAGGCCTTCATTGAAGCTTTCGAGAAAATCAAGGGGAATTTCATTGAAGTTTTTAGAACTCTTTTCTCTGATGAGGATGATTGTGACTTAAGGTTATCTGATGAAAATGATCCTTTGGAGTCGGGAATAGAAATCATCGCCAAGCCAAAAGGCAAGAAACCTCTTACCATAAATCAATTGTCTGGAGGGGAAAAGACCCTAACAGCTACATCTCTCCTGTTTGCCATTTATCTTCTAAAGCCCGCACCGTTCTGCATTTTCGATGAAGTGGATGCGCCCCTGGACGATGCCAACATTGATAAGTTCAATAAAATTGTAAGAAAGTTCTCCCATGAGTCTCAATTCATCATTGTTACTCATAACAAGCGAACAATGGCAAGCACGGATGTTATTTATGGCATTACGATGGTTGAACAAGGGGTATCCAGAGTTGTTCCTGTGGACCTGAGAGAACTCGCTGATTAAATAGAAAGAAGTAAAGGGAGGTCTCTGAGAATCAGTTCTTGTTAATTCTTAATTCGAACCTATCTTTAGGTTTATAAACAATTTAAAATTAGGCTATGTCGGGATGTGCGTCATGTAGTTCAATTACTACATCAGATGGTAAGGTTGCTGGGTGCCAAAGTAATGGTGGATGTTTAACCGGAGGGTGTAATAAACTGAATGTATTCGATTGGCTCTCCAACATGGACATACCTTTGTCAAACAGGTTTGATGTAATTGAGGTTAGGTTCAAGAATGGACGAAAGGACTTCTTTCGTAATGTAGAGAAACTCGATCTCACAACTGGAGATGCCGTAGTTGTTGACGTTCCAAATGGCCATCATGTTGGTTATATCTCACTACAAGGCGAATTGGTCAGGCTACAAATGATGAAAAAAAAAGTAGCCAATGACGATCAAATCAAAACTATTTATAGAATTGCCAGTCAGCGTGATCTGGAGAAATTCATTTCAGTTCAAAACCGTGAAGACTCCACGTTGTATAAAACAAGGGAGGTAATTCAGGAATTAAAACTGGAGATGAAATTGACTGATGTTGAATTTCAAGCCGACAACACTAAAGCTACTTTCTTCTATTCAGCTGAAGAGAGAGTTGATTTTCGGGAATTAATCAAAAGACTAGCAGGGGAATTTAAAATCCGGGTAGAAATGCGTCAGATCAGTCTGCGTCAGGAAGCCAGTCGTATTGGTGGAATAGGTTCATGCGGTAGAGAATTGTGCTGCTCCACGTGGTTGACAGATTTTAAGAGTGTTTCAACTTCTGCCGCGAGGTATCAAAACCTATCGCTCAATCCAAGTAAACTTTCAGGACAATGCGGTAGGCTCAAATGTTGTCTCAATTATGAATTAGAGACCTACATGGATGCGCTTAAAGACATTCCAGAGCTTGAAAAACCACTACTTACTGAAAAGGGAGAAGCCAGACTTCAAAAAACCGACATCTTCAGAAAGATCATGTGGTTTGGCTATAGGGATGACAACAATTGGCATCCCGTTGACGCAAAGAGAGTCAAAGAGATAATTGAATTAAATTCAAGGGGAAAGAAGCCAGTTACACTACTTGAAGACCTGGCAGATGACGAAGGTTCCGTCGGAGATACACTCAACAGTGACTTGGAAAGATTGGATAAAAAATACAAGAACAAACAGACCGGGAGGAGGAAGAACAAAAATAGAAATCGTAATAGGAGAAGGCCTAATAGAAATAATCAAAAAAATTCTTCAAACAATTGATGCAGAGATACTTTATATCATTCATACTGCTTCTTATCATGGGATGTGATCCGAATCGTGTCTATGAAGAAAACAAGGACATTTCAGATGCAATTTGGAGATTAGATGACATACACTCTTTTAATTTTAACATTGAAGATTCAAACCTCACCTATGGTCTCCATTTCAACATAAGAAGTACCCTATCCTATCCCTTTCAAAATATTTATGTGCAATACAACTTAAAAGATAGTACAAATAACATCCTCAAATCAGAATTGAAAGAATTCAGCATATTCGACCTTAAAACCGGGGAGCCGTTAGGGGATGGCTTAGGAGATCTCTTCGACAATAGATTTCCTATTATTGATGCACAAAAATTCGATTACCCTGGTCGGTACTCAGTGGATTTTCAACAATTTATGAGATTGGATTCCTTACCGATGATAGTTTCGGTTGGATTAAGGGTGGATAAAAATATAGAGTGAGAATTCGCTGTTTTAAGCTGACTTCCTGAGGAATACCTGCTTTGCTTCGTCTTTCAGCTCTTCTGGAATATTTCTCTTATCTCTGACTTTTCGATGATATAGGAAATCTAAAAAAGAGCCTAAACACACAACTAATCCTATCACAGCCGGGAGAACAAAAATGTCGCCCAATTCTCTTCCACCAATGACGAGCGCAACAAACAGCAATTGAACGGTTATTAAGACAATCGTGGCCCAGGCATGATTCAGTCCAAGTTTTAATAAAACGTGATGCACGTGGTTCTTATCAGGATGCATGGGTGATTTACCGGCAAGTACTCTCTTGCAAAATACCCTTAAAGTATCATACAGGGGAATGATGACCATTCCCACACCACTAGCAATGAACGCATTGAATTTAAAGAGGGATTCTGCAGGCAACTTGAAATTGGAATCAATAAAATAAATGGTAGAGGCAGCCAGGAAGAATCCAATTAACAGAGACCCCGTGTCACCCATAAAAATATTGGAAGGGTACCAATT
>JAJCYL010000716.1 GCA_029262955.1 Cytophagales bacterium
AACATATTGAATAATAAATTTCAAACCCATCCTATTATTCATCAATTATTGAAACCAGTATATCGCATGTTTTTTTCTAAAAGATTTAAAGCTTTTACAATTCAAGCAGTATTCGAAAAGGTCTGATGGAAATCAACTTCATCGTTTTTATAACATGTGTTATGCAATTAATTGAGTTAAGGGAGACATTCGAATCCTGATGACTGGTCAACGACCTAAGGTTCTTCATATTAATACTGTTGATCAAGGTGGAGCCGCCAATGCGATGCTCCACCAACATTATGCATTGCTTGGAGCGGGCTTTGAATCTAAGGTGTTGTGTTTAAATAAAACAAGAAACTTAGAAGGTGTTCATGAATTTAATACACCAAAAGAAGGACTCGCTTATAAAATTCTTAAAAAATTAAGGATTGTTACGAATCATAGAGATAGAAACTATAGACAATTACTCAAGTATGGATCGACTACACTTTCGGTATCATTCCCTAATACTGATTATGACCTCTTAGGGCATTCTTTGGTTAAAGAAGCGGACATAATTAACCTTCACTGGGTTGGTAATTTTGTAGATTATTCATTTTTAAAAAATATTGAGAAGCCAGTGGTCTGGACGATTCATGACATGAATCCTTTTAAAGGGATTTTTCATTATGATTTTGATCAAATCTCAAATACTAAATTGGTATCAATTGAAAATAAAGTGAAACTACTTAAAGGTCAATATTTAGCAGAGGCCAAGAATTTGACGATAGTGGGGCCCTCTAAATGGATTACTAATTTATCTTTAAAGAGTGAGAATTTGGGCCGATTCAAGCACTATGCTATTCCCAATGCAGTAGATATAAAGATATTTAAGTCATTAGATTCTAATCACTGTAGGAAGGCCTTAGGATTACCGACCGATAAAAGAATAATTCTGTTTGTTGCACAAAGCTTAGAGACTGAGAGAAAAGGATTTAAGGTATTGTTGAAAACGATCAAGGAAATAGAAGTTGAAGAGACTTTATTTGCTGTAGTAGGTGACGGAACGATCCCACTTGAGTTGGCAGAAGAAAAGATTTTTCGGTTGGGTTATATCTCAGACTCACGGCTTATGGCTCAGGCATATAATGCAGCTGACCTATTTGTCATTCCCTCTTTAGAAGATAATCTACCCAATACAGTCTTAGAAAGCTTATGCTGTGGTACACCAGTTGTTGGATTTAAGGTTGGGGGCATTCAAGAAATGGTTGAGTCAGGATTGAACGGTTTGTTAGCCGATGAAGTTAATCCTCAATCATTTTTACATGGTATGGAGACTGGACTTAAAATAACATTTTCACGTCAAAAAATTGAGAAAGATGCCCATGAGAAGTATAACTATATGCGGAATTCTCACGATTACATGAATTTATATTCAAGTATAATTGATTTATAAGTTGATTGCTGTAGATGCCAAATACTGAAGTAAGCATAGTGTTAGGATCTTATAATCGGTGTAGTTTTTTAAAAACTACAATCGAGTCCATTAGAAAAAATGGAATTACCGTACCATATGAAATTATTGTGGTTGATGGGGGGTCCAGCGATGGAAGCCTAAGATGGCTCTCGAAACAAAGGGATGTACTGACGATTGTTCAACACAATAGAGGAAGGTTTAAAGGAAAAGAGATTAAGAGGAGAAGTTGGGGTTATTTCATGAACCTTGCTTTCAGGGCAACAGAGGGTAAGTATGTAGTTATGGTTAGTGATGATTGTTTACTTATTCCAGGAGCAATTATGGAGGGTATTACTTTGGCTAACCAAAAGGTTGAAAGTGGATGCAAGTTAGGTGCATTGGCTTTTTACTGGCGTAATTGGCCTGATGATGAGGAATTTATGGTCGGACATACTTTGGGAGATAATATGTTTGTTAATCACGGTCTTTACTTAAGAAGTGCACTTGAAGATATTGGTTGGATTGATGAGGGTACCTTTCAGTTCTACCATGCTGATGGAGATCTCTGCCTCAAACTTTGGGATCAGGGTTATGAGGTTTTAGACTCCCCTAATTCATTTGTGGAGCATTTTACACATGCCAACAATTTGGTGAGATCGTCAAATTCCGCTAAACAGCTTGAGGACTGGAAAGCCTACTTATCGAAATGGGAACACAAAGAATTTTCAAGTGAAGGGTCATGGTCATACCGACAATTTGAGGATAAGTCACATACCTATAAAATGTTCCCAAAGAAGGAAATTTTGAAATACCGAATGATCAAAAGAATCTCCTTAATTAATAGATGGCTCAAAACGCTCACTTGATTTGCTAGTGTTTAGAATCAGAATTTTTAAAAATTTCCAAAGTTAAGATGATTATTACCAGGTTAATGGGTGGCTTGGGTAATCAGATGTTCCAATATGCTGCAGGTCTTGTTCTATCCAAAAAGCTTGATACTGAATTGTATATTGATCTTTCATTTTTGACAGATGGGTCGGTTAGAAATAATTTTACGTTCCGAAATTATGAATTGGATTGTTTCACAATTACAGGAAAAGTTATTGATCATGAGAGGTTACTGGAGTTTAATAAAAAGCGCAGAATTTATGAACGTTTTTATCTTCATATTTTAAATAAAATAGTCTTTAAGAACGCTTTGCCTGTTCCAAAGAAGTATGTTTTTTACGGCTTTTCGTTTGATAAAAATATTGTCCGTATGTCTGATAATTCATTATTGGAAGGGTATTGGCAGTCTGAACAGTATTTTTCAGATGTTACAGAATTGTTATTTCAGGAATTCACTTTCAAGTCGAAACCCGACGAAAAAAACACTGAAATCCTAAGGGAGATAAATGATAGTGAGGCAGTTGCTGTTCATGTCAGGCGAGGAGACTATAGTAGCAATGCTGATGTTCTTAATATGCACGGGTTGTGTAGCAAGGAATACTATATCAATTCTATATGCCAATTAGGGGAGGAAGTATCGAAACCAAAATTTTTCTTTTTTTCGGATGATATGATGTGGGTAAAAAAGACCTTTTCTACTTTGAAATGTGAATATGATATAAGATTTGTTGAAAACAATCTTGATAAGAATGCCTTTGAAGATTTACGGCTCATGTCAAGCTGCAAACATAACATCATAGCTAACAGTACTTTTAGTTGGTGGGGGGCATGGTTAAACAAAAACAAAAACAAAAATGTGTGTTATCCTGAAAGCTGGTTTGCCGATGGTCGTGAAGAAAAGCATATTATTCCACCAAGTTGGGATCGTAATTCTAAAAAATAATTAAAATGAAGGCTTGGTACTGGGTTAGATACCTATTTTCATTCTCCTTTCTTAATGTTCACTTTTGGTATAGATTGTTGAGAAGAGAACTAAGTTTAACTAAGAGAGCAGCTTGGTTCTATTCTGATCTTAGCAAATTTAATACTCTCAGTGCAAGAAGTGAATATTTTCCAATTACCAATATTAGTCCTCAACTAACTGACAAAAATGAATTTGCTGGATCTTTGAGGAACCATTATTTCCATCAGGATCTTTATGTTGCTCAAAAACTTTTTGAAAATAATCCCAAAAGGCATGTTGATATTGGATCTAGAGTCGATGGTTTTGTTGGCCATGTGGCATCTTTCAGAGAAATACAGGTATTCGATATAATACCAGAGGATGCAAAAATTAAAAACGTTGATTTTGTATCCATGGACTTTATGGATCCAAATATGGATCTTGAAGGATATACGGATTCACTTTCATCGCTCCATGTGATTGAGCATTTCGGTTTAGGACGATATGGAGATCCACTTGATTTTGATGGACACATTAAGGGCCTGCAGATGATGCAGAAAATGCTTAAGGTAGGTGGTATATTTTATTTTGCTACTCCAATTGGACCTCAGCGTATAGAATTCAATGCACATCGGGTGTTTGATGTAAAATACTTATTGGCTTTTTTTAAGGGGCAATTTGATATAATTGAATTCTCTTATATCAATGATGAAGGGCATCTGTTGACTAACGTCGAGTTATTGCCTGAAGAGGTTAAAAATAATTTCGGATGCCACTATGGGTGCGGTATTTTTATTATGAAAAAGCGAGTGTAAAGTGATAAAAGAAATTTTAAGAGGAGTATTCCGCAAGCCTTTGGTTGGGACAACCAATCTATCCAATCGAATAAGTTGGGTAGAAGAGCAACTAAAAGTGATCCCAAAGGGTCTCAGGATTCTTGATGCCGGAGCAGGTGAGCAGCAGTATAGAAAATTCTGTGATCACCTTGACTACGTTTCTCAGGATATTGCTGAATATGATGGTAAGGGTGATGAAGGTTTACAAACACAGGTTTGGGATTACGGTAAACTTGATATTGTGAGTGATATTACCGAAATACCTGAACTTGATAATTCCTTTGATGCGATTTTATGTACTGAGGTTTTAGAGCATGTTACAGATCCTGCGAAGGTGTTTGGCGAGTTTTCAAGGCTTTTAAAACCTGGAGGAGTTTTGCTTTTGACCGCCCCATTTTGTAGCCTCACACATTTTGCACCATATCATTATTCTACCGGATTTAGCCGTTACTATTATAAATACCACCTCGAGTTTAACAAACTAAGACTCATAGAAATCACACCTAATGGAAATTACTTTGAATATTTGGCTCAGGAGATTCATCGTTTGCCTGATGTAAAAAAAATATACTTAAGCAAGTCCGGTCTTGGTATAGTATATCTATTGGCCTCCAGAATCCTTCTTCACTTGTTAAGAAACCTCTCTTTGAGAGACAAATCCTCACATGAGCTATTATGTTTTGGTTATCATATTAGGGCAATTAAGAATAAATCATAATATCTGTTTCCCACCGTTTTGTCTAAGTTGCCATCAGTGACAATGGTCTCAGTGGTTATGCCTGTGTTCAACGGTCAGGATACTCTGCACGAGGCAATCCAAAGCATTCTTGATCAGAGTTTTGACGATTTCGAGTTCATTATCATCAATGATGGCTCAACGGATAATTCTGAATCATTGATTAGGGGCTACGCCGATCCGAGAATAAAATGTGAGAGTAATAAGAAAAACTTGGGTATTGTTCATTCTTTGAATTTGGGTTTGGATCTGGCTGTTGGTAAGTACATAGCGAGAATGGATTGTGATGATATCTCTCACCCAAAGCGATTGGAAAAACAAGTAAGATTGATGGAATCAGACGATACCATTGGTGTTTGTGGAAGTTGGGTGAAATATTTCGATGCAATCTCCAGAATAGTGAGATTGCCTAAGACACATGAGGAGATAAAAGCAACCTTGTTCTTTGAGACTCCTATGGCTCACCCGGCGACACTATTTAGGAGAAGTATTATTTCCGAATATCATATACGATTTAAGTCCGGCTATGAGCGCTGTGAAGACTATAAATTCTGGTCGGATCTGATTTTCCATACGAAATTTGCCAACATTCAAGAAGCCTTGTTATTCTATCGTATTAGAGGCACTGCTCAATTTTCAGTAAGTTCTCCAGATTCCCAAAAAATTAGGAATGAGATGGCCACCAATTTATTGGGTAGAGATTTAAATAAAAGAGAGGCAACAACGCATGCAGTTTTGAACGGGGTGAAATTGAATGATCATATTGTTGGACTTGATGATATAGAGTCGTGGATAGCTCAGATTCTGAAAGCGAATTACAGAAAGAGATTTTATGAAAAAAGTTTGCTGAGGAAATTTCTCAAAAAAAAAATTAAAGATTTTTTTATAGAGAAAATTAACT
>JAJCYL010000717.1 GCA_029262955.1 Cytophagales bacterium
CTAAGGGTCTTCGCCATTACAGTTCACACGCTGGCGCAAGCGTCCGCTTGTGCCATATTACGCTCGCCAAGAGTCTTCCTATGTGAATTGCACTTTATTCAGGGTCCCTTGCAGGAGGCCCTGAGAGGGAAGGAATTATTCTTAATTGCATAACAGTCATTCTCGCGTAGGCGGATTCTCTAAGAATCTGGTAGTCAATGAGATTCCTGCCTGCCTTGCCGGGTCAGGCAGGCCTTCGCAGGAATGACGGGTGAGGCAAAGTCACATAGCCGCTCTCCATCCGGTTGCCAATTGTTCAGATAAACCTTTTATAACAGTAGTATAGCCCTCGCTCTCATACAAATTAGTTATTTCATAAGGATCAGAAACACTGTCAAACAATTCACTACTCACAAATTCTCCTCGATTTCCTGAGAGGTGATCCCATTCATACCATTCTATAAAATGATATTTGTCGGTATTGATGGAATAACCCATATATCTACCTCCATCAGGAGTGATTTTTGGGCGTCTGTGAAATTGACTAAAAGCCGCTTTCTTCCAGGGCTTTTCTGGAGCATTCAATAGCGGCACAAAGCTTTTTCCTTGCAAGTACTCAGGCACCTCAATTCCAGCCAATTCACATAGCGAGGGAAACATATCCACTAACTCAGTGATGGCAAAAGTTTTAGCTCCTCTCCTCTCCTGCTCAGGGTATCTGATCATCATAGGCACTTTCAGATCGATATTGTAGTTGGTCATTTTTCCCCAACTATTGTGATCACCCAGTTTCCAACCATGGTCTCCCCAAACGATTATGATCGTGTTCTCGTAAATGCCAATCTCTTTTAGATGTGATACCAATTGACCAATTAATGCATCTACATAGCTCACACTTGCATAATAGCCATGTTTCAGAATGCGGGCAGTATCAGCATTCATTTTGTAATTTGTTGGATGGCCAATATGATTGAAGTTATCATAATGGCGGAGTTCGTACATCGAGTTCATAGTGAATATTGGAGCACCATTAGGAATGTCCGGGTTCTGGGGCACGGGTATTTGGTCCCGATCATACATATCCCAATATTTTTTGGGCGCAGCAAATGGTAAATGTGGACGAAAGAACCCCAACCCCATATAAAACGGTTGATCCATACCAGCTAGCCTTGTCAATGTGCGCTTAGCTAATTCAGTTTGAGCTCCGTCGTAATACAAGGAATCATGGACATCTGCCATTTCCCAGGCTGGGCCTGTATTCCAGCCATCAGCATATCTAACAGGTTGTAACTTTAGTAAAGAATCTCGTTTGATGGCCTGTGATTTTTGCACCTCTTTACTCACATAAAAGGTCTCCCCATCTCTTTTCAACCAATCATCTCTCACAAATTGAGCCGGTCGTAAATCAGGTTCATCCCAGGAGATTGAGTCGGGCATGTAATTATGGAAGATCTTCCCAATATTTACCGTATAATACCCGTGTTTGTTGAAGTACTGCGGCATGGTTACCGTTTCCGGATTGATCTTCCTAAACTCGTCACCTAAGTGCCAAACCCGTGTGGAGTCCGGTCGCAAGCCTGTCATCAGGCTTGCCCTGGATGGGGCGCATACTGCTGCTTGGCAATAGGTATTTCTAAAGGTCATCCCCTCAGCAGCAAATTGATCAAGATTTGGTGTTACTGCAAAGGGATCATCATAAGCACCCAGGGTTGGCCTTAGATCGTCAATGGAAATAAATAGAATGTTATGCCTCGATATCGTTTCTTGCTCAGTGATGTTGCAGCTAGAGACTAAGAACAGAACTAAACAGAGATGATGTGGAATAAATTTCATTCTTCAAATTGAAAACAATTGATAATTGATTCAGAGGGGTGCTTTCTTGAAATATGTAACCAATACCATTATTCATTATCCGGCCTGTCCGTCGAATAAATCATTGGCAGGCAGGCTTCACCCAATAATCCCATTAATTTAGGGGATTCTCGGCATCATTTCAATCGCCGAGGAATAACGATAAAAGCATACTATGAATCCTGAGCTAAAAGAAGAAATCAAATGGTTGGGCATACCCTTCGTAGTTTCCATTCTGATTTTTGGAATACTTACCGGATTCAAATTCGGGGTTTATGCCTTTCATATTAATGGAGCCCAATTGGACATCCACTGTTTTGAACCATTCCTGATGACTTGCTTATGGGCTACCCTGATTGCATTTTTCGTCAGAGAATGGTCGTATAAATTCACCAGGAAAAGCCCAATCGTTATTTTATTGGTTTACAATAGTTTGACCATTGTCACCACAATCCTGTTTTTATATACACTACTCATTGCATCTACAATGGGTGGTATCATTGAGTTGATCATGGATAAAGGACACAATGACTCACCACTTTTGGGGTTATTGGATTATATTAAATGGGGAGCACTCATCCTAATTCCACTCTTAGTTGCACATGAGTTTTGGCTGATTACGAAACTTAAACGACTCAGCTAACTCTAATACACTTACAATCAAATCCTGGGAAATGTCAGTCACTCATTCCTACATCATGCCAAATATGGTTATATTTATTTATGACCAATATGTCCACATATAGTGTTGGAGAATGGCTTGTTGATCCCAAACTTCAACGCGTATCCAATGGCAAAACAGCCAAAAATGTTGAGCCCAGATTAATGCTGGTTTTGCAGTATCTGGTCTTAAATCACGGTCAGGTTGTCACCAAAAAAGAGTTGATAGATGCAGTTTGGACCGATGTAGTGATTACAGAAAATGTACTAACCAGGGCTATTTCATCACTAAGAAAGCTTTTGGATGACAACTTAGTCAATCCCATTTACATTGAAACAATTAGTAAGACAGGTTACAGGTTTATCGGAAGTATTACACGACATGAAATTCCAAAGCGGAGGGAAACTTTTACAATTGAGTTAACCAGAAGACCATTAATAATTGTCACTGCTATTATATTACTAATCGCACTTGGAGCCTTTGCCACAAGAAGTCTTTTTCTCTCGATTCTCTCTGAGAAATTGTATTCTCCAATAGCATTGGCAAATCATTCAAACTCAGAATACTGGCCAGCAATATCTCCTGATGGGAAGTTCATTGCTTATGCCTGGAAAGGTGTTACTAATGACAATTGGGATATTTATGCGAAACTCATTGGGGCAGAAACTACCCTCAGGATCACCACTAACCCTCACGATGATTTGAGGGCGAAGTGGTCATTTGACGGAAATTATATCTACTACCTTCGATATGAAAATGGGGGAAGTACTATTTATAAAAAATCGCTTT
>JAJCYL010000718.1 GCA_029262955.1 Cytophagales bacterium
CCGTTGTTTATGTTGATTCAGCCCTCAGAAAAATGTTCGAATCAATAAGAAAAATGTTCTCATATTAATTCAATTTAATAGAGCTAAATATCTGATTATCAACATTATATGTATTAGTGCTTCAATGGATAATATTAAATCTTGTCTTTTCACATTTATCTTTAAATTCATAATAAATAAACCAGCTATTCATGAAGGACTTCTTCATCATCCAACTGTCGCTAACTGCCCCTTATGTGGTCACTGATCACATGAGGGAGTGGTTATCGATGAAGATGCCGTTCTTATAGACTACATAAAAGAGAATACTTCTAGTGAACTATTAAAGTAGGTCCAAGCAACCAGCTATTGGATTTAAAAAATGCACCAACATTGGTGCATTTTTTTTATTTACTAAATCTAAGCCATTGAATTAAATCCACAGATACTTTGATTCAAACTCACCTGCATCTATATCAACCGGTTATGAAAATTGGCTGACAGTGGAGCTTCAGATTATCTTACTTTCACCAAGTCAAATAGCTGATAGCATGAAACAAGAACTCCAGACTATTCCACTTTTCAATTTAGCCTTGTCTTTTATTCCCGTATTCCTTGTGATATTAATCGTTTGGAAATGGAAAATTGGACCGCGAACATCCATTTATGCAACCTTAAGAATGGTTCTCCAACTTTTTCTCATCGGGTATACGCTCACTTTTATTTTTGAGGCAGACAATTCATGGATAGTTATTGGAGTGCTCTCCATAATGCTGACCTCTTCAAGCTGGATAGCATTGCGTACTGTTAAAATTCCTAAGAAAGAGATTTATTTTCAATCACTCTTAGCCATTTTAATAGGAGGAGGGTCCGTTCTATTTCTCATTACACAAGCCGTTGTTAACCTTGAACCATGGTTTCTTCCCAGCTATATGATCCCTCTAGCAGGAATGATATTTGCAAATTCTATGAATAGCATCAGTCTTGCTGCTGAACGTTTTTTTTCAGAAACAGACCGGGGTTTGTCTTACGATCAGGCTCGAATAGTTGCCTTAAGAGCTTCCCTCATTCCAATTACCAATTCCTTATTTGCAGTAGGACTGGTATCATTACCTGGTATGATGACCGGACAAATTCTATCCGGGATATCGCCCTTTATTGCTGCCAGATATCAAATAATGGTTATGTGCATGATGTTTGGGTCCGCAGGTATTTCTTCTGCCATATTTTTGACACTTTTAAAATCTACTCGAATTGTAGCTTCATCCCCGAAAAGCTAAGAGTTAATCAAAACAGATGGATCTAAATGTCTTTTTAGAGATGATTGATAGCAACCCAATAGCCAATAATGAGGTATTGGGTGTAGTGTGAAAGCGAACTCAATAATTCTGTTTTTACTTATAGCTCTTTCATTTTTCGAATGTGGGGAAGACGGTTACGGTAGCTATGATAACGACGATCAGCCCAATAGAAATCCCGGGTCCTTTGAAGTGACCATCTCAGATATTACCACAACCTCAGCAACCTTGAATTGGACCATGGCTATAGACGAAGATGGGGATAAGATTACATATGACGTAGAAATTGCTATCTCGCCGGTGGAATTGGCTAACTCTCCAACAGTAACGTCACAGACAAGTGTGCAACTAAAATTGGCTAATTTAAGAGCCAATCAATCCTATTATGGACGTGTGATAGCAATGGATTCAAAAGGTGGGCATTCATCCACATCTTTTAATTTCACTACCAATAAATAGAAGTCGTTCCTTTAAACACCTGGGGTTATAATTGTTGCACCATGACTCTTGACTCTTAATAGTAACTTACATTGATTTATTCCTGTGACTATAGCTCTGATTAAGTTATGGTCACCGCTCGTGGTTTTCTAAATACAATTATGGATAATATGTCAATATTACGTGAAAGAAATAGTCAACCCATAAGATGTTTCGTTCGTAATTGTATAGACTTTCGATAGGTCGAATAATGAACTGAAAGAAGAAAAATCCAGAGTATACCTATGGACAAAGCTTTAATTAATTACAAAGTTGAGCGGAGGTGGTACCAACGAAAAAGGTATATCATATTATCTATTATAGCCCTTGCTTCTGTTTTAGATATTGCAACCAGGACTTTCGTCCGTAACATTGATTATCGGCTCAATTCACCCCAGGAAGATAGGTCCTGGCATTCTCAAAGTTCGGGTTTAGCACCACATCCATCAAATCACCCAGAATCAGTTATCCAGGTATATGGCGCCCGGACCTGGGGCTTAAAGGGAGCTTTAGCTGTTCATACATGGATTGCTATTAAGAAATATGACGAAAAGGAATATTCTGTCAGCCAGGTAATAGGTTGGCGTCAGGCTCGGTCAGGGACGGCCTTATTTATGGATAAGATGGTTCCTGATAAAAGTTGGTATGGACACCAGCCCAATCTACTTCTCGACTTAAGAGGTAAGGAAGCTAATCCATTAATTATCAAAGTAGAAGATGCCATCAAACAATACCCATATGCAAATGATTATACCCTGTGGCCGGGACCGAATAGTAACACTTTCATTTCCTGGATAGGGATGGAAGTTCCGGAGCTGGGTTTGGATCTGCCATCGACTGCAATTGGTAAAGACTGGAGACCAATTAACAGAGCAATTGGAAGATCATCAAGTGGAACTGGGCTGCAGGCGTCATTTTTGGGCATACTGGGGGCTAGTATTGGCTACGAGGAGGGGCTTGAACTGAACTTTTTAGGGCTTAGTTTCGAAATTGATCTCTTTGATTTGGCCATAGAATTACCAGGATATGGAAGAATAGGTGTTTAGCAGTTTCTATCGAGATTCCCGATAAATAATAGTCTAATCTTAAATTTAAGACCATTATTTGTGAGAATGACGATGTGACGGGATGTCAGACACTATTGATTACCTTACCAATTGCTTCAATTTCTGCTGGTCCTATTCGGCAACATCCACCGATGATATCAGCTCCAAGTCGATGCCATTCCCTGGCTAAAAGGCTTATATCACCTGTATTTGCGGTATTTAACCAGGTCTTGGTCGTGGCATCATATAACTCTCCGGAGTTGGGATAGACGATGACCTTCTTATCCTTTGAGTGAGTCTTAACTTTTTTAATTAGACCTGAAATGTACTTCGGATGGGTACAATTCACCCCAACTGCAAAAACCGTGGGTATTAGATCGAATAGTTCAAGACACTGTACTATTGGGGTGCCATCATTGATGTGATCTTCATCCTTACATGAAAAGCTTATCCAGGTCTTCTTCTTGACTTCAGTTAATATTTCGGCCAGGACTTGAGACTCCTGGTAACTAGGAATGGTCTCAATAGCCAATATGTCTGCATTTGATTTATCCAGCAGGTGAATTTTGGATATATGAAATTGATGAAGGAGTTCATCTGTCACTCCATAGTTCCCATGATACTCAGATCCATCTGCTAGTAGAGCTCCATAGGGGCCTATACTTGCAGCTACCAAAGGTCTGAACTTCTTGGGATTAGATTTCTGATAGCTATCAACTGCGGTGTGAGCTATGTCTATTGACCTAAGAATAAGTTCTTCCGCCTCTTTGTGTTCTATGCCAATAGATTCAAATGCCTGCAACGACGCTTGATAACTCCCGGATATAATGCACTGGGCACCAGCGTCCAAATAAGTTAGGTGTGCCCTCAAAATGGCGTCCCGGTCAGTAATCAAAGCCCTGGCGGTCCAGAGTGACTGGTTGAGATCACAGCCCAATTGCTCCAATTGATTAGAGAGCCCTCCATCCAATAATAACGGGTATTTGATCACTTATTCGCTGTTTTATTAGGATTGTAGCTAATTTAACCCAGAATTTAAACATGAAGAATCCGGCTCAAGACAAGTGGAATAACAAGTATAGAGACCGAAAGTTAGGTCATAAGCACCAACAGCCATCAGACTGGTTAAAGAGCCATGAGAATTTACTCAAGCGGACGACTCCAGGCAGGGCCTTGGATATTGCATGCGGAGATGGGCGCAATAGCTTTTATTTAGCCTCCCTTGGATTTACCGTTGATGCCATCGATATCTCCGATGTTGCCATTAAATGGTTATCTCAGCAAGTGAATGACCAAGGATTGAGTATCAAGCCTATACAAGGAGATTTGGAGGAAGTCTCTTTGAGAGAGGAATCCTATCATGTAATTGTAAATTTCATTTATTTACAAAGAGGCCTGTTCCCGTCAATGATTAAGTGGCTCAAGCCCGGAGGTTACTTGTTCTTTGAAACCATGAATATTGACCATATTGAACAGCTCAAAAACAGCATGAATAGGGATTATGTACTGGAGAAAAATGAACTCATTTTAGCTTTCAAAGAACTAGAACTCATTGATCATAAAGAGTTGACAGTCAATACTATAAATAGCGAACAAAGGAGTGTGTCACGTCTATTGGCCAGGAAACCGTCTTACTCCTAATTAAACCTTGTGATGAAGTTAGTTAGTACTTCGATGAACAGATCCCTCGAGTTTTCAAGGTGGGCTGCATGATCACCTCCGGCAATTACCGACCAGGACTTGTTTGCAGTCTTTAGTCTGGTGAAGAGTTTGGCCTGGATTTCGGTAGGACCAATGGGGTCGAACTCACCCTGCATGATTAAGACAGGCACTTCAATTAACGACGGATCAAGTGCATTATACTCGCTTTGATTTTGCCAGTCCACTTTTATTGGATCTGACTCTAATGACATCTTCACATAAGTTTCTACTGCTTTGTCACTAATTGACCCTGGTACAATAAAGTCACTGGCTGCTGCTTTGGCCGTGTTGACAATCTTTTGAAGCGGGTAACCAGCTGTGTCCTTGGGAATTTCCAAGTCCATATCCTTCCAGAAACCAAATAAGGTCAGAGATAAGAGATCCTTCGGATCAAGCTGAGTGGCTAATAGGGATAATGTAGAACCCATGGACCAACCGAAAAGGTGGACTTTTGATCTTTCCTCTTGAGCTATCCATGAGGTCACGGAAAGAATATCCTGAGCTGCTTTCATGGGGGTGTTCCATTCACTACTATCTCGTGGGGTATCACCATAGCCTCTAAGATCAATGGCATAGGTAGAGAATCCTTGTTCAACCATACCATCCATTAAAGAAAGCTCTTCACCTTCTACCTGTAAGTCGAAATCAGGAAGGCCACTCCAGGTACGTCCGTGAACGAATAGGATGGCTCCAATTGGGTTTTGCGGACTTTTCTTCCAAACCGTAATTGGATGTCCCAGTGAAGTGATTTCATGTTTTTCTAAGGCTACTTTGGACTTGATAATAGAATTCTCTGTCCTGTTTGAGCAGGCTGTGAACAATATGACCAGGACGAAAGTCATTAATGCGAGTCGGGAGCGGGAGCAATTATTCATAAATATTATTTGAGGTATAATAAGCCCATATAAAGACAGGGGTTGCATAAATAATTGAATTACAGAACTTTTCCGCATAGATCGACCTACCTTTGCACTTCATTTAACAATATTTTATTGAATAATTTTCAAAAACTGGGACTTTCACCGTCTATCATTGAAGTCCTTGATCAACTTGGGTTCGAAAATCCTACCCCAGTACAAGAAAAAGCCATTCCAATGTTGCTCGGTGAAGATCCGACGGATTTTATTGGATTGGCGCAAACAGGGACCGGAAAAACTGCTGCATTCGGCCTGCCCCTTATTGATCTGATTGATCAGAATAGCAAGGCGACCCAGGCATTAATTATGGCCCCAACACGTGAATTGGGACAACAAACTGGGCAACAGCTCAGTAATTTTGCTCAGAATAATAAGTCAGTAAACATAGAAGTGGTTTATGGCGGGGCTGCCATTACCAATCAAATTCGTGCCCTTAAAAAACCAACCCAGATTGTTGTAGCAACTCCAGGTCGATTATTAGACTTAATCAAACGAAAGGCTATTAAACTGGACAATGTGAAATACGTTGTGCTCGATGAGGCAGATGAAATGCTTAACATGGGTTTCAAAGAGGATATTGATGAAATTCTCTCTCATACCTTAGAAAATAGAGTAACGTGGTTGTTCTCGGCTACAATGCCCCCGGAAATTAGGAGGATTGTTAAGAAATACATGGAAGCTCCTCTGGAAGTGTCAATCAATGCGCAGGAAAAAAGCAATAAAGACATTTCTCATAAATATGTGGTCACCAAAACATCCAATAAAATTTCCGCACTAAGAAGGTTTATGGATATCCAACCTGATATGCGTGGAATAATGTTTTGCCGCACAAAAAGAGAGACTCAGCAGATAGCTGATGATCTGGGGAATCTTGGATATGGCGTGGAAGCCCTTCATGGAGACCTATCACAGGGCCAGCGTGATTCGGTGATGAAGAGGTTTAAAACAAGGGCTATGCAATTGCTCATAGCTACTGACGTAGCAGCCAGAGGTATTGATGTTAATGATTTAACACATGTCATTCACCACACCCTTCCTGACCAACTGGAAAGTTATACTCACCGAAGTGGCCGAACCGCCAGGGCAGGCAAAAAAGGAATATCTCTGGTATTTATCAATCCTCGCGAGGACAGAAAGATCAAAGCCCTTGAAAAAAGGATCAATATCTCCTTCGAACAAATTGAAGTTCCTGCTCTTGAGGATTTACGATCAAGTCGAATCAACAATTGGGCTAACCTAATAATCAATACCAAAGTCGATGAGCAATCTGAAGCTATACTGAATGAACTTCATGAACAATTTGCACATCTCAATAAAGAAGACATACTAAAGCGTTTGATAACTACCCAATTGGATCACCTGATGATTCAAAAAGGGGAGAGCTCCAACTTGAATGCTTCGGAAGAGGGGAGTAGTGAATCTAAAACCCGGAGTAAAACCGGATTTCATCGTTACTTCATTAACATAGGAGCGATAGATGGTATGACTAAACCGGATGTCCTACATTTCTTGTCAGATATTTCTAATGTTGATAGGAAATTTTTTGGAGAGATATCGCTGCAAAAAAATTGCACATTCTTCGACCTGGACGACAAGCAAGATCAGGGTTTCAGTCAAAAATTCAATGGCATCGAAGTCAAGGGTAGAGAATTGCGGGTCAACCGTGATGATGAAGGTAACAAGAGATCGAAGCCAAGCTACTCAAGAGACAAAGTCAGAGGTAAGCGTCGTCAGCCTCGAAGCGATGTCAATAGATCTAGAGCCGGGAGGAGGTAGATTGCAAGGTATGATTCCCGACCTTTCAGGACCTCATTTACAAAAGTTATGACGTCATTCTGGGGGCATTGCAGCTACGAAGAATATATGGTTCATTGTGCTGCATTATTTCCTCACAGACTCTTCGCTTCATTCCTAATATGATGTCATCTCAGGGAAGCGCAGCGATGTTAGGGTCTTCCGTTTGCCTCAGCCCAGTTTAGGCAAAGTCAACTTGAACTTAACCGCCAGTACCCTGATAATAACGATGATACCAATGGATACAATCAAGTTCCAATTGCGGGAGAGAACAGGCTCCAAAAAGAGGTAGGCACTGGCACCTGCAAGGCAGGCAGTCGCGTAAATCTCTTTGCGAAAAATGGTGGGCATCTCATTGGTCAAGGTATCACGAATTACCCCTCCCATAACTGCTGTAAACATGCCCATAATTGCCGCAATTTCAGGTCTAACACCCAAACTGAGGGCCTTTTCAACACCCAGAATAGTGAAGAACGCAATACCCAATGCATCAAATAACAGAAGTGTTCGTCTCAACATCGATACAAATCTATGAAACACGAATGTTGTGACTACACCTGCAACAATGGCATAAAGAAAAGAGATGTCTCCAATCCAAACAAGTGGATAACTGTCGAGTAATACATCCCTTATGGTTCCCCCACCAATAGCAGTGAGGAAGCCTGTAAACATGGCAGCAAACCAATCCTGTTCTTTGCCTTTAAGTGCCAATGCGCCTGAAATTGCAAAAAAGAAAGTCCCCAATAACTCAAGGCCGTGTTGTAAATTCATAAGTCTCTTCCCAATGTCTCCTTACAGTCACCTGTCATTGGGACTTGGCCCCAAGGAGTTTGTTCCTTAAATGCTGTAATTCGAGGATCATTTTGTCAATTTCAGTTAGTTTCCTTTCCATCATCTTGGTAACGGATCTACAGGTTATCTGTTCAGTAAAGAATATGCTTAAATCCATTGGTTATTTTCTCTTAACCCCTTTAATGGCTGGTTCCTTTGTTGGGTCATCTGGCCACACATGCTTGGGGTAGCGTCTTTTGAGATCTTTCTTTACCTCAAAATAGGTATTGGTCCAAAAGCTTTTTAAATCGCTGGTCACCTGCACAGGTTTATACCCAGGGGACAAAAGATGTATTAGCAGCGGATTCCTCCCTTCATTGACCGCAGGAGTATGCTGCAAGCCAAACACCTCCTGGATACGCACTGACAATATTGGGGGCATACCATCAGCTCTATAGTTTATTGGAATATTTGACCCACTGGGAACAGTTATTTCCTTCGGAGCAAGAACATCCAGTGCCTTCTGCTGATCATAGGCAAGGTGATTACTCAGGGCACTGAGTAAATCGATTTTCTTAAGCTGAGCTGGCTTCTTGATGTCAATTAAATAGGGGCTTAGCCACTCACCGTTGGTGATCAACAAGCTAGAGGTGCTTACATCGGGCCAATCTTCCTGTGGACGCCATTTTCTTAAGCTTAAGATCCGGTTTTGCCATTGAATAACCTGCTCATTGAAATTCAGTAATTGTTCACCCTCTTTCTTAATTGCCTCGCTGATTGCCTGAATCAAGTGTGTAGGATCAGGTTCGGGGAGTGGCTTAGATTGGAGGATGATGTTGCCAATTCTTAAGTCCTTGGTGGCTGTCAGGCCCCCGTCTTCAGTATCCCACTTGATTACTTCCTGTTCTTTAATTAGCGGGGCCAGATCAGTGGGGTTTAGGGGCGAAGCCATGAAAATTTTTCCCAATCCATCTCGAGCATCCATGTGGGCGATGGCCAGCCATGATTCATGAGCAAGATCGTCTCGATGACCGGCAGCGGCAATATTGCCATTAGATAATTGAAACTGTGCATTATTGCCTGGTCTTGCATGGGCAATACGTTCCGGGTAAGCATGGGTTAACAATACACCCGTTTCAAAAGGGTCAAATGCATCATTATCAGGTTTTAAATCAAACAGCTGCAGGTATGAATTAGCTACTTTCTCAATTCGTGACATTCTACCTCCTGATCTATCTTCCCTTCGATACCTTCGTAGCGCTTCAATCCTGGTATTGATGTCAATTCCAGCCTCCTTGCCCAATGGATCACGTTCCTCAAGAAATGCAGCAATATCTGAGGCCAGTTCAACCATACCATCTTCTTGAGCAGTCAAAAGTAAATGAGCGATCCTGGGATGACAGGGGAGTCGTAACATTTTCTCTCCATGCGCTGTGATTCTGCCACTTTCAAGCGCACTCAGATCGTGAAGGGTTTGACTGGCTTGTGCAATTGCCCCTTTAGGAGGAGGAGTTAACCAGCTCAACTGATTGATGTCAATCACTCCCCATTGAGCCATGTCCAGCATCAGTGATGCCAAATCAGTTTCCAGAATTTCTGGCACAATATGATCCGTAAGCCTTGTATGGGTAGTTTTTGACCACAACCTATAACAAGCTCCGGGACTTAAACGTCCAGCTCTCCCAGCTCTCTGATCAGCCGAATCTCTACTAATTCTAATAGTCTGAAGCCTGGATAAGCCAGATTTTGGGTCAAATCTCAAAGTCCTTCCAAAGCCTGAGTCGACGACCACTTTGACTCCTTCAATGGTCAGACTTGTTTCGGCAATAGAAGTAGCTAATACAATTTTTCGCTTTCCCTCTTTGTGAGGAAACATCGCCGCATGCTGCCGATTTATTGGCATTGCTCCATACAATGGCATAATTGCAAAGCCTTTTAGCTGTTTTTGAAGAATCTCCTGAGTCTTCATTATTTCACCTTGCCCGGGCAGAAAAACAAGGATATCTCCCTCATTTTCTTTAACTGCTTTCATCACTACCCTGGCGCACTGAGGAGCCATCATCATTTCATCAGTATCGCCCTCATAATGCACATCAACCGGAAAAAGCTTACCATCACTGGTAATAGCTTTACAGCCTAGTAGATTGGTTAACTTCGGCATATCCAATGTTGCCGACATCACTAGTATCTTCAGATCCGGTCTCAAAACCTGCTGTGACTCCCGGCAAAGTGCCAACGCAACATCCGCATGGATACTGCGTTCGTGGAACTCATCAAAAATCACCATTCCCACATCTTTCAACTCATTGTCGCTGTGGAGCATTCTCGTAAGAATCCCTTCGGTGAGCACTTCTATTTTCGTGCTTTTAGAGATACGGTTCTCGAACCTAATCCGATAACCCACTGTTTGACCTACTTCTTCGTCCAGAAAATAGGCCATTCTTGAAGCAATGGTCTTTGCTGCCAGTCGACGCGGTTCGAGCATCAGGATCTTTTTGCCGGATACCCAGTTTTCATTGAGAAAAGTAAGTGGTAGGAGAGTGCTCTTCCCAGCACCAGCCGGAGCGTTGATTATTAAAGTATTGTATTCCTGTAGTGTTTTTAATACTTCTGGAATGATTTCTTTAACCGGTAAGTCAATTTGAAACGGATCGAACGGCAAGACTAATGTAGTTCAAGTCAAACTTCGATGTAAATGTAGTTAACGACCAAATGTCGATATACTACGGAAATTATACACTTTACATTATTTCTTGGGCTTTTCCTCCTCAGATACTTCAGCAGTTTCCTCAACTTCACCTTTTTCTTCTGATACATCGGTCTCTGCTGATGCTTCTACAATAGCTTCTTCGCCAACAGCGTCAGGATCTTCCGGATCCACTGGTGCGGGTAATTGTTCAGCATGAAGAACGAATTGCTTGTCAAGGGTGAGCTCATAGATTGCGGTGTCACTTAATTCTAATGCTCTTCTGGATTGCTGAAGTATTATCAACAGATCCTTTGCGACAACAGACATCCTAACACTATTGACTGATTTTCCCTGGTATAATTGAAGCGCAAAAGTATAACCACCTTTTTCTTTGGCATTTACACTTTTAAACTCGTGATCGAGAAACTTATACTCTTGAGGGCCATTTGCAGCGTCCACCATCATTCTTAGTATGGCTGGACGGTACTTGCTCCATAAATAAGTATAGGTTTGAGGACTTGTAGCATAATATGCCATAGAACTATTTATAATTTTAGTGTCAAAAAGTATCGTCCTTATAAAGTTCACTTAATCACAGGGGCATAAGGATGTGAAAACCCAGCGAGTGTATAAATGTGCAGTTTTATTTACGGAATGCTCTCCAACATTAATAAAGTTGAAGTTCTGCAAACAATGATTCTAATTCAGCTCTGGTCTTTTTTAATTTAACAGCCAGCTTCTTTAACATGCTTTCCCGATCCTTCATTTCTAAGGCAAAATCCTCATCACTTAAATGGGGATACCTCCTTTTAAGCATGATTTTTTGTTCTCTCCAACTTCTTACAATATCCACGACCGGCAAGTTAGCTATAAGTGGGCAACATTTTAGGCAAAAATCCATTGATTATGAATAGCATCCCTAAATGAGTCAACTGATTCACTATAAAGTATTAAAAACCGTAGCCAATGGTCTATATTATATTCTTAATCCATCCACCATCAACGGCCAATGACACACCAGTAATATAACTTGCCCTTTCGCTTGCCAAGAAGGTTACTGCTGCTGCAAACTCATCGGGTTGACCAAATCGACCCAACGGTATTTCCTCAGTTGCTCTGGCAAATGATGGATTGCTCTCAATAAGTCGATCCAATCTGGAAGTTTGAGTATAACCTGGCATCACATTGTTTACAGTGATGTTTTCGTGTCCTAATTCATTGGCCAGTGTTTTCATCAAACCTACAACTGACGCACGCATAGAGTTGGACAAAATGAGGTTATCAACGGGCTGTTTCACGGCTTGAGAGGTAATTGAAATAATTCGGCCCCAATGTTTCTTTTTCATCCCTGGCAAAAATCCTCTGACTAGAGAAGTGGCACTTACCAACAACTGATGATAAGCCTGATCCCACTGTTCAGGACTCAATTCTTCAAATTTCCCGGAAGGTGGGCCCCCAGTATTAGTTACCAGAATGTCTACACTTCCATACTTTTCGATGACAGTATTCACGATACGGTTCACTTCTTCAGTTTTGGACAGATCTCCCACAACCGACAGGACCTCAGTGTGCTGCTCAATTTCTCTGGCTGTAGCTTCAAGTGATTCCTGATTTCGTCCACAAATGGCTATTAGAGCTTCCTCCCTGGCCAATTCGAGAGCCACACTTTTACCTAAACCTTCACTTGAAGCAGCTACAAAAGCCACTTTTCCTTTTAATCCTAAATCCATTATTTCCTCAGGTAGTGATCCGTTCCATCTGACCAATCCTGACGTGGGGGTGCCCAATGATCAATTTCTTCCACATCACCAATCATTAGTGCCTCATGAGGCAGATTAGGTGGTATTACGATTATATCTCCCGGATTAAGGTCCATTTCCTGGCTTTTATCATCACCAAACCAAAATCGAATAGTTCCTGATATGACATGGGTAATCTGCTCATTTTCATGGCTATGCAACGGAACACGAAATCCATCTTTGAATTTCATTTTTGCAATCATCATCTTTTCTCCAGCGATGATCTTTCTGTGCATAGCGGGTGTTACCTCTTCGATTGGCACAGCATCCCAATTTAATTTCTCAATCATTTGTTTCTATTTAAGATTCAGCCAATGGCATTCTTACAAAATTCTATACATTTTCTAACTTCTTTAACCGCATTAGACCCTTCCGGAATGGGATACTCAAGCTCTATTGTTGCCATAAACTTATATTGCTCATCTCTCATGAGCTGAAGAACTTCTTTTAACGGTGTGTCTCCTTGCCCCCAAGGCATATTGTCACCTTCATCCTTCTTTCTATCCTTCATATGAAGATTTAAAATACGATCACTGTATTTCTTAATCAGTGGGACAGGCGATTGATTGGTGCCAGCCACATAATGACCAATATCCAGGTTGAGGGCATTGAATTTTGAAAGTGACACCGCTTTATCCCAGCTATTGAAGTTTACCTTGGTATGATTGTGATAGCCAATCATGGTCTTATTCTGATCGGCATAGCTACTAAGTTTGTTAATTGATTCATCACTTCTTTCCAATGTTATGCCTCTGGCACCTATTGTTTTGGCTACCTTGAAGCAATAGTCAATCTCTTCGGGTGACATGGCAGCAAGATTAAACTTAACAACATCAATATTGACTCCTTCTCCGTTGAATTTTTTTCCAAGTGCTTTGAATTTGTCCATTCCCACAGTGGTTCTCCACTTTTTAAGTGCCATTTTGTGTTGCTCTCGTTCAGCTTTTTCTTCAAAAGATAGCTCGCCTCTTTTTCTTGGTGGGCCAACAGGAGCGCCAGCGAATCTTTCAACAGGATCTCCCATTAATTCGGTGTTGCTTAGACCGAGGTCCACCAAATAGCCCAATAGGTCTTCGGCTTCATCAGGCATACTTCGAAAACTATAGGTGATTGCTCCAATTTTTACCCCTTTGAACACAGAGTTTGGTTTTTGAAAGCCCTGGCTGGCTTCAAGTAAATGTATTGGTAAGAATGCAGACCCGGTTGCGATACCCGATTGAATCAGAAATCGTCTCCTATCGCCTAATAATGTTGAATTCGTCGTTGTCATGATAGCTATTAATAGAGATTGTATAGTAATATTAGTGACTAAGACTGATAATAGCACATTGGTCTACTACCGTCGGTCAATTATTGGTATGTAGTTTAGCTAATAAGGTTGGCCCCTGAGTTTAACCACATTAAATTGGCAGCGCATTATTAACAGTCAAATTCAATAAGATGAAACTAATCTATATCAATCTTTTCCTGTTGCTCCTCACGACCTCCGTGATGTCTCAAGAATCAATCCTTGGATTTAAGCCCACAACTGTGACCGCTCAAATTCAACTTGAAAAGGAATTTGATTCAAAGTTATCAGCCAACAATCTTGACCAATGGATGAAGCGAATGACAGCCGAACCTCACTATGTAGGAACCGAATATGGAAGGAAGAATGCTGAATGGATGATGAATCAATTCAAATCATGGGGTTTTGAAGCTAAGATAGAAACCTATCAGGTACTTTTTCCATATCCAAAAGTCAGACTTTTAGAAATGACAGCACCAGGGAAATATACCGCTTCTCTAAAAGCTGAGTCAGTTGAAGGTGATAAATACACTGCGCAAGGTGAGGCGTTACTGCCTAGCTACAATGCCTTTTCTACTGACGGAGATGTCGAAGCAGATCTTGTCTTTGTTAATTATGGCATTCCAAGTGACTATGAAGAATTAGAGAAGTTAGGGATTAGTGTTGAGGGCAAAATTGTGATTGCCAAGTATGCCGGATCCTGGAGAGGTATAAAACCAAAACTGGCTGCAGAGAAGGGTGCAATTGGATGTATAATTTACTCTGACCCAAAAGATGACGGTTATTATAGAGGGGATGTTTATCCCAAGGGTGCCTTCAAAAATAAAACGGGTGTACAGAGAGGCTCAGTCATGGATATGCCAACATACCCTGGAGATGTCCTAACTCCAGGATATGGTGCCACTAAAAATGCCAAAAGATTAAAATGGCAAGAGGCGCCAACTATTACAAAAATTCCGGTCCTGCCAATTTCCTATGAAGATGCATTGCCTCTTTTAAGTGCGTTGGAAGGACCTGTAGTGCCAGAATCATGGAAAGGTGCGCTGCCGATCACGTACCACATTGGTCCTGGGCCAGCAAAAGTTCATTTAAAATTGGAATTTCAGTGGGATTTAAAACCTGCACATAATGTCATTGCAACAATGAAAGGTTCGGACTTCCCGGATCAGTGGGTGATAAGAGGAAATCATCACGACGCCTGGGTACATGGGGCGGCTGATCCCATAAGTGGCATGGTTGCCCTTTTGGAAGAAGCTAGAGCCGTAGGCGAGCTGGTGAAGGCGGGTAAACGGCCAAAAAGGACCCTTATTTATTGCGCCTGGGATGCTGAAGAGCCAGGACTAATTGGGTCCACCGAGTGGGTTGAAGACCACAAGGAAGAACTCAAATCAAAAACGGTTGCTTACATTAATACTGATGGAAGTGGCAGGGGGTTTCTAAATGTGGGTGGCTCTCACTCTTTGCAAGCAATGGTGATGGAAATTGCCAAATCTGTGACGGACCCGCAAAAGAACGTCTCTGTTTATGAACGAAGAAGCGCCGTTGATCTTATGAATGGAGGTGATGGCGATAACAAGTTATATGCGCTGGGATCTGGCTCTGATTACACTCCTTTTATTCAGCATGCTGGAATAGCTTCATTGAATTTGGGCTATGGCGGTGAAAATTCAGGGGGAGATTATCATACTATTTATGATACTTATCTCCATTATACCCGATTTAAAGATCCAGGCTTTGCTTATGGAGTTACATTGGCTCAGACAGCGGGAAGGTTAAGTCTCCGATTGGCCAATGCCGATGTATTACCATTTGAATTCAAGCAGTGGCAAAATACTGTCAGTACCTATCTGAAAGAGATCATTGAATTGACCGATAAAAAGCGGGAAGAAGTTGATAAGCATAATAGTATGTTAGATAAAGACGTTTTTCGCTTGGTTGCCGATCCACAAAAACCCTTTACAAATCCTGAAAGAAAAGATGCTGTACCATTCCTTGATTTCTCACCACTGCAGAATGCCGTTTCGAGACTTAAGGCCAAGACAGACCAGGTTTCGGAAATAAGCACTGATAAACTTTCTGCAGGGCAACTTGCGAAGATTAATCAGTCCCTTTTTATGTCAGAAAGAATTCTACTTCGTGAAGAAGGGCTCCCCAGAAGGTCGTGGTTTAAGCATCAGTTGTACGCTCCAGGGTTTTATACTGGGTACGGGGTAAAAACATTACCCGGAGTAAGGGAAGCCATCGAACAGGATGATTGGAAAGAAGCCCAGGAACAAATTGAGATTCTTGCCGGAACCTTTAAAGGTTTTGAGCAACATCTTGATAAAATTATAGCTGCTGGTAAACCCTAATTGAACTTAAAAAGTAATAACAGCGTCATTCTCGAAAATAATTGACCTATTTTTAATGGAC